>JBALXO010000080.1:0-15839 GCA_036960615.1 Cocleimonas sp.
GTTTTGCAATCCGTGAGGGTGGTCGCACAGTTGGTGCGGGCGTCGTTGCTAAAATCATCGAATAATACTTAAATAAATCATTCGAAAATTAAGATTGCGGATTGGATTGTGTAATTAGATCTTTCTGTTATAATTCCGCGTCCTTTTAGAGAGCGAAGAGTAATTACTTGTAATTGTTCTTCGTTCTTTTGTTGTTTCAGAAACCTAGGTTTATATTTATATTTTCACTAGGCCAGTAGCTCAATTGGCAGAGCGACGGTCTCCAAAACCGTAGGTTGGGGGTTCGATTCCCTCCTGGCCTGCCATTCTGAATCAAAGGAATATTTTAATTCACTCTCTATGTATATGGATAGGCTGTTTAAGGCCGAATAGATCAAAGTATGGCGACTAACTCAGAAGCGCAAGGATCAGTATTTGATACGGTTAAGTTAATATTGGCTTTGGCTGTGTTGATTTTAGGTATTTGGGGTTTTTATTTCTTTGCTCAAGAAGCATTGCTCTATCGTGTATTAGGGATACTGGCTGCTGTAGGTGTTGCGGTTGGTATTGCTGCTACTACTGCAAAAGGTAGGGGGTTAATTAGTTTTCTAGGTTCATCTCGTTCTGAGGTTAGGAAGATTGTTTGGCCGACACGAGCTGAGACCATGCAAACGACATTGATGGTTTTCATTATGGTTGTTATTTTGGCGATCTTCTTGTGGTTTATAGATATGTTGCTTGGCTTTGGTGTGAAGTCATTACTGGCGGTAGGTAGTTAATATGTCTAAGCAGTGGTTTGTTGTGCATGCTTACTCGAATTACGAGATGAAGGTGCGTGAAGCATTAAAAGAGCGTATCGAGCGCTTTGGTCTTGAAGAGCATTTTGGCGAGATTTTAATCCCGACCGAAGAAGTCGTTGAAATGCGTGAAGGTCAAAAGAAAAAAAGTACTAGAAAGTTTTTTCCAGGGTATGTTTTGGTTGAAATGGATCTTAATGATGATAGTTGGCACTTGGTTAAAGATACGCCGCGTGTTTTGGGTTTCATTGGTGGTACAAGTGATAGGCCTGCTCCGATTACGGATAAAGAGGCAAATGCGATAATGAATCGTATGGAAGAAGGGGTTGAGTCTCCTCGTCCAAGAGTTTTGTTTGAGGTTGGTGAAGTGGTCCGTGTTAAAGATGGTCCATTCAATGATTTCAATGGTGTTGTAGAAGAAGTGAATTACGAGAAGAGTACGATGCGTGTAGCTGTACAGATCTTTGGTCGTTCAACGCCAGTAGAATTAGAATTTTTCCAGGTTGAAAAAGCCTGAGTTAGGTTTATAGATAGTTTTTTTAAAATTTTAACAAGGAGTTTGAAGGAGTTTCATTTTGGGGCTTGCTGAGAACGTTTGAACTTGTGGAGAGTTAGTCATGGCGAAAAAAGTTGTTAGATATCTGAAGTTGCAGGTAGCTGCAGGTTCTGCAAATCCAAGTCCACCGGTTGGTCCTGCTTTGGGTCAGGTTGGTCTAAATATTATGGAATTTTGTAAGGCGTTTAATGCCGCTACGCAAAGTTTAGAGCAGGGAATGCCTATTCCTGTTGTTATAACGGTTTATAGTGATAAGAGTTTTACTTTTGTAACTAAAACCCCTCCAGCATCTGTTCTTTTGAAGAAGATTGCAGGTATTGATAAAGGTAGTGCTGTGCCAAATATCAACAAAGTTGGTAAGGTTTCGCGCGCTCAGTTGGAAGAGATTGCTAAAATGAAAGAGCCGGATTTAACTGCTGCAAGTTTAGATGCTGCAGTTAGAACTATCGCTGGTAGTGCTCGTAGTATGGGTCTTGAGACAGAGGGTGTTGTATAATGGCTAAGTTAAGTAAGCGTCAGAAGTTAATTGCTGAAAAAATTAACGCAGAAGAGTTGTATGCTGTTGAAGATGCCTTCGCATTATTGAAAGATCTGCCTCCTGTAAAGTTTACAGAGAGTGTTGATGTCAGTATTAATCTTGGAATTGATGCGCGTAAATCAGATCAGGCTGTTCGTGGTTCTACCGTATTACCAAACGGAACGGGTAAAACTGTTCGTGTTGCTGTATTTACTCAGGGTGATAACGTTGAAGCGGCAAAGGCTGCTGGTGCTGATATTGTCGGCATGGAAGACTTGGCTGAAGAAGTTAAAAAAGGCAACATGGATTTTGATGTTGTTATTGCAAGCCCAGATGCGATGCGAGTAGTTGGTCAGTTGGGTCAGGTTTTGGGTCCACGTGGTTTGATGCCAAACCCTAAGGTTGGCACGGTAAGTGCTGATGTTGCAACTGCTGTTACAAATGCTAAAGGTGGTCAGGTTCGTTATAGAACTGACAAAGCTGGCATTATTCAATGTCGCATTGGTAATCTAGATTTTGATGCGAATGCTTTGACTGAAAATCTTAATGCATTGATTGTTGATTTGGTAAAAGCTAAGCCATCTTCTGCTAAGGGTGTTTATCTTAAGAAGATATCGGTATCTAGTACTATGGGTGCTGGTTTATCTGTTGATACTGCCTCAGTTAAGTACTAATTAAAAAGTAAGAATTTACACGTTGTTTGTGTATTAATCCTTGGGTAATTTTTTACTCGAGGGTTTATTGATAGATATACCTGGTTGTATGTCGTCAAAGACCGTAGGTGTAATTAAACTGATTTAATTGGTTTGATGCTTAATTTCCTGCGTAGATGACGTAACCTGAATCGGTTGGTTCGGGGCGCGTCGTTTTGGGATGTTCTGTTATTTGATGGGATGTTTTGATTAAACGGTGGTTTTGCTGCCGAACAAGAGAGGTAGATGTTGTGGCATTAACTTTTGCAGAGAAAAAGAAGATCGTCTCTGAAGTTGCTGCAGTGGCTACAGAAGCTCATTCCGCGGTTGCTGCAGAGTACCACGGGTTAAGTGTAGGTGAGATGACTGAATTGCGTGTTAAGGCGCGAGAAGGTGGTGTTTATTTACGTGTAGTAAAAAACAATTTGGCGAAACTTGCGCTTGCTGATACAGATTTTTCTTGTATGAGTGAGGGTTTTGTTGGTCCGTTAGTGTTGGCATTTTCGCAAGAAGATCCAGGTGCTGCGGCTCGTGTCTTAAAGGATTTTGCTAAAGAGCATGACAAGTTGGAAGTGAAGATGCTTTCTGTTGGTGGGCAGCTTCTTGCTGCTTCTGAAATTGATCGTTTGGCTAAGTTGCCTACTCGTGATCAAGCTCTGGCTATTTTGGCTGGAACTTTGAGAGCTCCGGTAGAAAAGCTTGCTCGTACTTTCAAAGAAGTGCCAGGAAAACTTGTTCGTACTGTTGCTGCTGTCAAAGACTCAAAGGCTGCTTAATTTATTTAAGTGGTTTTGGTTTAGATGGTTTGATTTATTTTTATTTAATTCGTCGCGTTTTGCGACAACTGATTTAGGTTTAGGAGAATACAATGGCTGTTTCTAAAGATGATATTCTAGAAGCGATATCAAATATGAGTGTAATGGAGGTCGTAGAACTGATCTCTGATATGGAAGAAAAATTCGGTGTTTCTGCAGCTGCTGCTGTAGCTGCTGCACCTGCTGCTGGCGGAGACGCTGGTGGTGCTGCTGAAGAGCAGACTGAATTTGATGTTGTAATGACAAGTTTCGGTGAGAACAAGATTTCAGCTATCAAAGCTGTTCGTGCTATCACTGGTCTTGGTCTTAAAGAAGCGAAAGAAATGGTAGAAGGCGCGCCTGTTACTGTTAAAGAAGGCGCTTCTAAAGACGAAGCAGAAGAAGTTAAAAAGCAACTTGAAGAAGCTGGTGCTTCTGTAGAGTTGAAATAATAATTTCTTCTTATGAAGGAGACTCTCGGGTTTCTTTCATAAATCAAGAGGCTGACAGTGAATAATCACTGTCGGCCTTTTGTCGCTTAATCAGTTGTAGTTGTATTGATTGAGTGTTCGTCCATTTTTTGGACGTTAAGCGTTTTGAATTTATTGAGATGGTGGGTGTTTTGCCATCTTAAAGTAGTGTAATACGGGTGTTTTATGCATCTGTAGCATTTAAGTACTGAACTGGTTTCAGAAGAGGAAATAAGATGGCTCTGACTTTTACTGAGAAAAAACGTATCCGTAAGGATTTTGGTAAACGACCGCAGGTATTAGATATACCTTATCTTTTAGCTATCCAGCTGGAGTCATATCGCGAATATTTGCAGACAGATGTGCCTAGAGATGATCGTAAAGATGCTGGTCTCCACGGGGCTTTTACTTCCGTTTTTCCTATTGTTAGCTACTCGGGTTTTGTTTTATTAGAGTATGTTGATTATAACCTGGCTGAGCCGGTGTTTGATGTTCGAGAGTGTCAGCAGCGTGGATTGACTTATGCTACTTCTCTTAGGGCTACTTTACGTTTAGTAATATACGATAAAGATGCGCCGAAAAAGACAAAAGTTGTAAAAGATATTAAAGAGCAAGATGTCTATTTAGGTGAGATGCCTTTAATGACTGAAAAAGGTACCTTTGTAATTAATGGTACTGAGCGCGTAATTGTTTCTCAATTGCATCGTTCTCCTGGTGTTTTCTTTGATCATGATAAAGGAAAGACTAATACCGCAAGAAAAATATTACATAACGCTCGTGTTATACCTTATCGCGGTTCTTGGTTGGACTTCGAGTTTGATCCTAAGGACTCTGTTTTTGTAAGAATCGATAGACGTAGAAAGCTACCAGCTACTATTTTGCTTCGTGCTTTGGGGATGGAGACTGAAGGAATACTAGATTGTTTCTATGACAAGTTAGGCGTTACTTTACAAAAAACTAAGATACATTTGGCTATTGATCCTGCTAGATTAAGAGGCGAGTTGGCTTCTTTTGATATAGTTGTGAATGGCGATAAGATAGTTGAAACTGGCCGTCGTATTACTGTTAAGCATGTACGCGAACTTGAAAAAGCAAAAGTTAAAAAGCTAGAAGTTCCTGATGAATATATGCATGGTAAAATGATTGCGCATAACATCATTGATGAATCTACGGGTGAATTCATTGCGGAAGCAAATAGCGAATTAACTGAAGAGTTGATTGAAAGCTTGCGTGAAAATGACATTAAGAAATTTGAAGTTATTTATACAAATGAATTGGATCGTGGTCCATTTATTTCAAATACTCTTAAAGTAGATTCAACACAGACTCAGCTTGAAGCGATGATAGAAATCTATCGTATGATGAGACCTGGCGAGCCACCAACAAAAGAAGCTGCAGAAAACCTTTTCCATAATTTGTTCTTCTCTGAGGATCGTTATGATCTTTCAGGTGTTGGGCGAATGAAATTTAATCGCCGCTTAGAATATTCAGTTGAAACCGGCCCTGCAATTTTGTTTGATCTAGGTTATTTGTCTAAGCGTTCTGACGCTGCTTCAAAAGCACTTGTTGAAAAGTTTGGTTCACAGTACGAAGAGTTAAAAGAATCTGGAAAGACTGATTCTGATATCGTAAATGTTCTAAAGACATTAATTGGTATTAGAGATGGTTTTGGTGTTATCGATGATATAGATCATCTAGGTAATCGCCGTATCAGAAGTGTTGGTGAGATGGCAGAAAATGCCTTTAGAATTGGTTTAGTCAGAGTTGAGCGTGCTGTTAAAGAGCGTCTAACTGTTGCTGAAAGTGAAGGTCTCATGCCGCAAGATATGGTGAACGCGAAGCCAGTATCTGCTGCTGTTAAAGAATTCTTTGGATCAAGTCAGTTATCTCAGTTTATGGATCAGAATAATCCATTATCTGAAGTGACTCACAAAAGACGTATTTCTGCGTTAGGTCCTGGTGGTTTGACTCGTGAGCGAGCTGGATTTGAAGTTCGTGATGTGCATCCGACTCACTATGGTCGTGTATGTCCTATCGAAACACCTGAGGGGCCAAACATTGGTTTGATTAACTCGTTGGCAGTTTTTGCTAAAACTAATGATTATGGTTTCCTAGAAACTCCTTATCGTAAGGTTACAAAAGGTAAAGTTTTAGACGAGATTGATTACTTGTCAGCTATTGAAGAGTCTAGATTTGTTATAGCTCAGGCTAACTCTGTGCTAGATAAAGCAGGTAAATTTACGAAAGATATGATTTCTTGTCGTTATCAAAATGAATTTACTATGTCTGTGCCTGAAGATATTCAGTATATGGACGTATCTCCGAAACAAATCGTTTCAGTTGCTGCTTCATTAATACCTTTCTTAGAGCATGATGATGCAAACCGTGCATTGATGGGCTCAAACATGCAACGCCAAGCAGTACCGTGTTTGAGAGCGGAAACTCCAGTTAGTGGGACAGGGATGGAGCGCGTAGTTGCTGTTGACTCTGGGACTACGGTGGTTTCTAAGCGTGGTGGTGAGATCATCGGTGTTGATGCGGCACGAATTGTAATTCGAGTTAATGACGATGAGGCCCAAGAGGGTGGTGTCGATATTTATAATTTAATTAAATATACACGCTCGAATCAGAATACTTGTGTTAATCAAAAGCCAATTGTAAAGGTCGGCGATAAAGTTGCTCGTGGCGATGTTCTGGCGGATGGCTCTTCAACTGACTTAGGTGAGTTGGCTCTTGGTCAAAATATTAAAATCGCATTTATGCCTTGGAATGGTTATAACTTTGAGGATTCAATTCTTGTATCTGAAAGAGTTGTTGAAGAAGATCGTTTTACTTCAATTCATATTGAAGAAGTAACATGTTTGGCTCGTGACACAAAATTAGGCGCTGAGGAAATTACAGCTGATATTCCTAATGTTAGTGAGCATTTGTTATCAAAACTTGATGAGTCAGGGATTGTGCACGTAGGTGCAGAAGTTAAACCTGGTGATATCTTGGTTGGTAAAGTTACTCCTAAAGGCGAGACTCAATTAACTCCTGAGGAAAAGCTACTTCGTGCAATATTCGGTGAAAAAGCATCGGATGTTAAAGATACTTCTTCTCGTGTTAAATCTAGCATGTTTGGGACAGTTATTGATGTAAGAGTATTTACTCGCGATGGTGTTGAAAAAGATGCTCGTGCAATTTCATTAGAAGAAGAAGCTCTGTCTAAAGTTAGAAATGACTTACGTGATGAGTTACTTGTTTTTGATGAAGATATCTATGCTCGTGTTGAGAAGTTAGTTCTTAATAAAGTAGTAGATGGTGGTCCTGCTGGTATCAAAGCCGGTTCTAAGGTGACTAAAGCATATCTGGCTGATCTAGATCAAAAAGATTGGTTTGCACTTCGCATGAAGAATGATGATGCAAATTCGCAGCTTGAAAAATTAGCAGTGTTGCTTGAAGATCAAAAGAAGCGTTATGAAGCGCGCCTACAAAAGCAAAAAGATAAAATAACTGCTGGCGATGATCTGGCTCCTGGTGTACTTAAGGTTGTTAAGGTTTATGTGGCTGTTAGACGCCGTATGCAACCTGGTGACAAAATGGCTGGTCGTCATGGTAACAAAGGTGTGGTTTCGCGTATTGTTCCTGTTGAAGATATGCCTTATGACGAATCAGGTGTGCCAGTGGATATCGCATTGAACCCATTGGGTGTTCCTTCACGAATGAATGTAGGTCAGGTTCTTGAGATGCATCTAGGATGGGCAGCAAAAGGCCTTGGTGAGAAAATCGGTAGAATGGTTGATGCTAAAGCTAAAGTTGACGAGCTTCGTAAATTCTTAACTGAAATCTATAGTACTGATGGTAACCCTGAGCAGGGTGATATCAGTGAGATGACGGATGATGAAGTTGTTGAAATGGCTGGTAATCTACGACGTGGAGTACCAATGGCTACTCAGGTATTTGATGGTGCTGCAGAGAGTGAGATAAAGAAAATGCTCAAGCTCGCTGATCTTCCTGAGTCTGGTCAAACCACATTGTATGACGGTCGTACGGGTAAATCTTTTGAAAGAAAGATTACTGTTGGCTATATGCATATGTTGAAATTGAATCACTTGGTTGATGACAAGATGCATGCTCGTTCTACAGGGCCTTACAGTCTAGTAACGCAGCAACCGCTTGGTGGTAAAGCCATGTTTGGTGGTCAGCGATTTGGTGAGATGGAGGTCTGGGCTCTTGAGGCTTACGGAGCTGCATACACTCTACAGGAAGTGCTAACGGTGAAGTCTGACGATGTACAAGGTAGAAATAAAATGTACAAAAATATCGTCGATGGAAATCTTCAGATGGAAGCTGGCATGCCAGAATCCTTCAATGTATTGATGAAAGAGATTCGTTCTCTAGCCCTCAATATTGAACTTGAAAAAGATAGTTAATAGGTGACGTTATGATGAATAAAGGTATGGGAGACTTGCTGAATATTTTTAAACAGCAAGCAGATACAGAAGAGTTTGATGCAATACGCATCGGTTTAGCATCACCTGAAGTTATACGTTCTTGGTCTTATGGTGAAGTTAAGAAGCCTGAGACGATTAACTATCGTACATTTAAGCCAGAAAGAGATGGTTTGTTTTGTGCGAAGATATTCGGGCCTGTTAAAGATTATGAGTGTCTATGTGGTAAATATAAGCGCTTAAAGCATCGTGGTGTAGTTTGTGAAAAATGTGGTGTTGAAGTCACAAATACAAAAGTTCGTCGCGATCGTATGGGTCATATCGACCTTGCGTGTCCTGTTGCACACATTTGGTTTTTAAAATCTTTGCCATCAAGAATTGGTTTGTTCTTGGATATGACCTTGCGTGATATCGAACGAGTTCTTTATTTTGAAGCATTTGTTGTAGTTGAGCCTGGTATGACTACCCTCGAACGGGGTCAGTTATTAAGTGATGAAGCTTATCTTGATGCGGTAGAAGAATTCGGTGACGAATTTGATGCTGGTATGGGTGCTGAAGCGGTATTGAAGATGCTTCAGACTGTTGATATCAAAGAAGCTATTGAAGACTTAAACGAGCAAGCTGACTCAACAAAATCAGAGACAAAATTAAAACGCATTAGTAAGCGTATGAAGTTAATGGAATCATTCTTGGGTTCTGGTAATAAGCCAGATTGGATGATCATGACTATTTTGCCTGTACTACCGCCAGATTTACGCCCACTAGTACCGTTAGAAGGTGGTCGTTTTGCTACATCAGACCTTAATGATTTATATCGTCGTGTAATCAATCGTAATAACCGTTTAAGACGTTTATTGGATTTGAATGCTCCTGATATTATCGTCAGAAATGAAAAGCGTATGCTTCAAGAATCGGTCGATGCATTGCTTGATAATGGTCGTCGTGGTCGCGCTATAACTGGCTCAAACCGTCGCCAACTTAAATCTTTGGCAGATATGATCAAAGGTAAGCAGGGTCGTTTCCGTCAGAACTTGCTTGGTAAGCGTGTTGACTACTCTGGTCGTTCAGTAATCGTTGTTGGTCCATCATTGAGATTGCATCAATGTGGTTTACCAAAGAAAATGGCGCTTGAATTATTTAAGCCTTTCATTTTTGGTAAATTACAACGTCGTGGCCTAGCTACTACGATTAAAGCGGCTAAAAAATTAGTTGAAAGAGAGACGCCTGAAGTTTGGGATATCTTGGCTGAAATTATTCGTCAACATCCGATTTTATTGAATCGTGCACCTACACTTCACAGATTAGGTATCCAGGCATTTGAGCCTGTGCTTATTGAAGGTAAAGCTATCCAGTTACATCCATTAGTTTGTTCGGCATTTAATGCTGACTTCGATGGTGATCAGATGGCTGTACACGTTCCATTATCACTTGAGGCTCAAACAGAAGCTCGCGTGTTAATGATGGCGACAAATAATGTACTTTCGCCTGCAAATGGCGAGCCAATTATTGTACCTTCTCAAGATATCGTACTGGGTCTTTACTATATGACTCGTGAGAATATCAATGCTAAAGGAGAAGGCATGATCTTCTCTGATGCAAAAGAAGCAAAGCGTGCTTATGAGACTGATCAAGTTTCTCTGCATGCAAAAGTACAAGTGAGAATAACGGATAGTGAATACGATGATGATGGTGAATTACAAGTAAGAACCAGGCGCGTTGAAACTACAGTTGGTCGCGCTATATTGTCTGATGTGTTACCCAAGGGTATACCTTTCGAGCAAATTAACCGTGTAATGAAGAAGAAGAACATCTCTAACTTGATTAATGAGGGTTATCGTAGAATCGGTTTGAAAGATACAGTTATTCTTGCAGATCAGTTGATGTACACGGGTTACAAATACGCAACTCTGTCAGGTGTATCTTTCTGTGCTGATGATATGGTTATTCCGAAAGAGAAAGCTGAGATCATCGGGCGTTCTGAGGATGATGTAAGAGAAATTGAAGATCAGTATTCATCTGGTCTTGTTACTCAAGGTGAGCGATACAATAAAGTTGTTGATATCTGGGCGCGTACCAATGACCAAGTTGCGAAAGCAATGATGGACGGTATGGGTCAAGAGGATGTTGTAAATGCTGAGGGTAAGACAGAGTCTCAAGATTCGTTTAACTCAATCTATATGATGGCTGACTCAGGAGCTCGTGGTTCTGCGGCTCAGATTCGTCAGCTAGCAGGTATGCGTGGTTTGATGGCTAAGCCAGATGGCTCAATCATCGAAACTCCAATTACCTCAAACTTCCGTGAAGGCTTGAATGTATTACAGTACTTTATCTCGACTCACGGAGCTCGTAAGGGTCTTGCTGATACGGCATTGAAAACAGCTAACTCAGGATACTTAACAAGACGTTTAGTAGATGTATCGCAAGATATGGTGGTTACACTTGATGATTGTGGCACTGTAGATGGTCTGACTATGCGTCCAATCATTGAAGGTGGTGATGTTGTTGAGCCATTAGGTGATCGCGTATTGGGTCGTGTTACTGCAGTAGATGTGCTTAATCATAAAGATGAGTTGGTTATACCAGCAAAAACTTTACTGGATGAAGAGTGGGTTTCGAAACTTGATGACTTGGGTGTAGATGAAATACTAGTTCGTTCAGCGATCTCTTGTGCACTTAAGAAAGGTGTTTGTGCGCAATGTTATGGTCGTGACTTGGGTCGTGGTCATTTGGTTAATATGGGTGAGGCGGTTGGTGTTATTGCTGCTCAATCTATTGGAGAGCCAGGTACACAGTTAACAATGCGAACTTTCCACATTGGTGGAGCTGCGAGTAGAGCAGCAGCAGACAATAATATATTGGTTAAGTCAGAAGGTGTTGCTCGTTTATCAAATGTTAAAACAGTTGTTAACAAAGATGGCAACCTTGTAACAGTATCTCGATCTGGTGTAATCAGTGTAATAGATGACCTTGGTCGTGAGAAAGAGCGTTATAAGCTTCCTTATGGTGCGATTGTTACGATTAAAGACAATGATTCAGTAGTAATGGGTCAAGAGGTTGCAACTTGGGATCCGCATACTCATCCAATCGTTACTGAAGTTGCGGGTACTGTTGATTTCGTTGATTTTGTTGATGGTTCTACAATCAATACACATGTCGATGAAGTTACCGGTCTTAGCTCAACTATAGTGACTGATCCTGCTGCTCGTGGTGCTGGTTCTAAAGATTTAAATCCAATGATTCGTCTTTTGGATGATAAAGGAGATTCTTTATTCTTTGAGAATACAGAAATACCTGTTCAATATCCTCTTGCTGGTGGTGCTATTGTTGGTTTGACTAATGGCGTCAAAGTTGAGGTTGGTGATGTACTTGCACGTCTGACTCAGGAATCTTCTAAGACTCGTGATATAACAGGTGGTCTTCCAAGAGTAGCTGATATGTTTGAAGCTAGAAAGCCAAAACAGCCAGCAATTCTCGCTGAGATTTCAGGTACCTTCTCATGGGGTAAAGAAACTAAAGGCAAGAAGCGTTTAGTTATTACACCAGATAAAGGTGAGCACTATGAGTTGCTGATTCCTAAATGGAGAAACTTAGATGTCTTCGAAGGTGAAAAAGTAGCTAAAGGTGAAATGATTGCTGATGGTGAAGCAAGTTCACATGACATATTACGTCTATTGGGTCCTGTTGCATTAGCTGAGCATTTGGTTAAAGAAGTTCAAGAGGTTTATCGTTTACAAGGTGTAAAAATCAACGATAAGCATGTTGAAATTATCTCTCATCAAATGATGCGTAAAGCAGTCATTATTGATTCTGGTGATACCCGCATGCTCAAAGGAGAGCAGTTGGATTATTGGGATATTGATAAAGAGAATGATAAGTTTGTTGCTGAAGGTAAGTTGCCCGCTAGATACGACAGAGTACTGTTAGGTATTACTAAAGCTTCACTTGTTACTGATTCATTTATCTCAGCGGCATCTTTCCAGGAGACTACAAGAGTTCTAACCGAAGCTTCTGTTAAAGGTGCGCGTGATGATTTACGTGGTCTTAAAGAGAATGTAATTGTAGGTAGATTAATACCTGCTGGTACTGGTATGACTCATCATTTGGCGCGCCGCAAAAAGCAAGAAGAGCTTAAGCAGCAATTGTCATCACTGATGGAAGATATGCCAGAAGCTAAAGTAGAACCAGAAGCTCCTGAAGTGAGTGTTGAAGCTTCGGAAGAGTAGCTGTTTAGATAGCTCAAAATGACATCCCCCTACTTTTTGCTTGTTTTGAATTGTAGGGGGAGTGTTCAATAGTTAAATAAAGCAGTCTTTTGTTTAACTACATTTCTAAAAAAGAGAATCCTGTCTTGACATAGGTGCGTAGCGGTAATAGAATTCCGCGCCTTTGTCGTTGAGACGATTATTTACATTTTGAAGCTTGGTCAGTGATTGATCTTCAAAAATATTTAAAGTTGGAGTAATAGATTTAATGTCTACCGTTAATCAGTTGGTGCGCAAACCTCGAAAGCGCAAAATGGAAAAAAGTAATGTTCCAGCTTTGGAAGCATGTCCACAGCGTCGTGGTGTATGTACGAGGGTTTATACAACTACACCTAAGAAGCCGAACTCTGCAATGAGAAAGGTTGCTCGTGTACGTTTAACTAACGGCTTTGAAGTTAGTAGTTATATCGGTGGTGAAGGTCATAATCTTCAGGAGCACTCGGTTGTACTGATTCGTGGTGGTCGTGTTAAAGATTTACCTGGTGTTCGTTATCACGTAGTTCGTGGTTCTTTAGATACACAGGGTGTGCAGGAAAGAAGACAAGGTCGTTCTAAGTACGGCGCTAAGCGTCCAAAGTCTTAATTAGACCTTAAGAAAATTTTTGCTTACAGATTAAATCTGTGGGTTGTTGAATAATAGTAAACAAAAATAGTAGTGAGTAAGTTATGCCAAGAAGAAGAGAAGTCCCGAAACGTATTATCCTGCCAGATCCAAAATTCGGTAGTTTAGTGCTAGCTAAATTTATAAATACCATCATGCGTGATGGAAAAAAGTCTATTGCTGAAAAGCTTGTTTACGTAGCGCTTAATGAAATTGCTGCTAAAAAAGGCAATGATGGAATGGAAGTTCTTGATTCGGCATTAGAAAATGTTCGTCCTTCGGTAGAGGTTAAGTCTCGTCGTGTAGGTGGAGCAACTTACCAAGTTCCTGTAGAAGTAAGATCTTCTCGTCAAAATGCTCTAGCAATGCGCTGGTTAGTAGACGCAGCACGTAAGCGTGGTGAGAAGTCTATGGCTCTTAAACTTGCTGGTGAATTAATGGATGCTGCTGAGAAAAAAGGCAGTGCTGTTAAGAAGCGTGAAGATACTCATAAGATGGCTGATGCGAATAAAGCGTTTGCTCACTTCCGCTGGTAGTAATTAATAATCATTTTCTTGTGTGGAAGATGATTTAGGAAGATAAATAAAGTGGCTCGTGCAACCTCTCTTAATCAGTACCGAAATGTGGGCATTATGGCTCATATCGATGCTGGTAAAACGACCACTACTGAGAGAATACTTTTTTATACTGGTGTTTCTCATAAGATGGGTGAAGTTCATGATGGTGCTGCCACTATGGATTGGATGGAGCAAGAGCAAGAAAGAGGTATAACAATAACCTCCGCTGCAACGACATGTTTTTGGTCAGGCATGGAAGAGCAATTTGCTGAGCATCGCGTTAATATTATTGATACCCCTGGGCATGTTGATTTCACTATTGAGGTTGAACGTTCACTCAGAGTATTGGATGGCGCAGTTGCTGTATTTTGTGCTGTTGGTGGAGTAGAACCTCAGTCAGAAACTGTTTGGCGTCAAGCGAATAAGTACAGCGTTCCTAGATTGGCCTTTGTGAATAAGATGGATCGTGTAGGCGCAGATTTTTTGCGTGTTGTTGGTCAGCTGCGTGAGCGTTTAGGAGCTAACCCAGTGCCAGTGCAGTTGCCGGTAGGAGCTGAAGATAGCTTTAAAGGGATTATTGATCTTGTTCGTATGAAGATGATCACCTGGAATGAAAGTGATATGGGTGTTGCTCATATTATTGATGAGATCCCAGCTGATATGCTTGTAGAGTCAACTGAATGGCGAGAGTCTATGGTTGAAGCTGCAGCGGAAGCTAATGAAGAGTTGATGGATGTATATCTTGAAACTGGTGAATTAGACGAGAAACAAATTTATACTGGTTTGCGTTTAAGAACGTTAGCTGGTGAAATTGTTCCGGCAATGTGCGGTTCGGCCTTTAAGAATAAAGGTGTTCAGCCGATGTTGGATTCAATTATTCGTTATATGCCATCGCCTCTCGATGTTCCTGCTGTTCAGGGCTTGATTGATGATGGTACTGAAGAAGGTAAGGCTGAAGAGAGGCAAGCTTCAGATGCTGAGCCTTTTTCCGCTTTAGCTTTTAAGATTGCCACAGACCCGTTTGTTGGAACATTAACTTTTTTCCGTGTCTATTCCGGAGTGTTAAAAACTGGCGATATGGTTTTAAATCCGCTTAAGAATAAGCGTGAAAGAGTTGGTCGTATATTGCAAATGCACTCTAATTCTCGTGAAGAGGTTAAAGAGGTTTTTGCAGGTGATATTGCAGCTGCTGTTGGTTTGAAGGATGTAGTTACTGGCGATACGTTATGTGACAAATCTAAACCAATAATATTGGAAAAAATTGATTTTCCAGAGCCGGTTATTTCGGTTGCGGTAGAGCCAAGAACGACTGCTGATCAAGATAAAATGGCTGTCGCTCTAAGTAAGCTCGCACAAGAAGATCCTTCTTTTGTGGTGCGTACTGAAGAAGAGACAGGTCAAACGATTATATCTGGGATGGGTGAGTTACATCTTGATATAATTGTAGATAGAATGAAGCGAGAGTTTAATGTTGAAGCTAATGTGGGTGACCCGCAAGTTTCATATCGTGAGTGTATAACTACTGAGGTTAACTCCGAAGGTAAGTTTATTCGAGAGTCTGGTGGTAAGAACCACTACGGTCATGTAAATATTAAATTAGAGCCTTTAAAAGAAGGTTCTGGTTACTTGTTTGAAGATGTAATTGTTGATGGCTCTATACCAAAAGAATTTATTCCAGCGGTAGATAAAGGAATTCAAGAGCAGTTACAAAATGGTGTATTGGCAGGTTGTCCTGTTGTAGATGTTAAAGTTACTTTGTTGGGTGGATCTTTTCACGATGTTGATTCTAGTGAAATGTCTTTTAAAGTAGCGGCTTCTATGGCGGTTCGAGATGGAGTTATAAATGCTACTCCAAAGTTATTAGAGCCTGTTATGAAAGTAGAAGTAGTTGCACCAGAAGAGAATATGGGTGATGTCATGGGTGATTTAAATCGTCGTCGTGGTGTTGTTCAGGGTATGGATGATGTTCCTACGGGAAAAATTATTCGCGCCGAAGTTCCATTGTCAATGATGTTTGGTTATTCCACTGCTTTGCGATCAGCTTCGCAAGGACGTGCTAACTACTCGATGGAGTTTGCAAAATATGCTGAAGTGCCGAAGTCGGTGGCTAAAGCAATGATAATTCAAAGGTGATTCATCATGTCTAAAGAAAAATTTGAGCGTAATAAGCCACACGTAAAT
>JBALXO010000081.1:0-15825 GCA_036960615.1 Cocleimonas sp.
TTGATGAGACAAATTACCTAGTAAGTAGGATACATTGAGACAAAATTATCATAATAGACGCCAAACCAAATCGAGCATTCGCGAATAGATAGTTCTATTTTACTGCGTCACCAGAACCACTGCCAGTGACTGTCATGAGGATATACTTAAAATAGTTCTTTAAATTAAGTGTATCTATCATGTGCTTATCAGTTTCCGCTAAAAGCTTTGGCGTCGACATATCGATATTTTGAACCTGAGCTAAGCCTGTTACGCCAGGCAATACATCATAGACACCTAATGCATCACGCTCAATAATTAAATCTTCTTGGTTAAAGAGATTAGGTCGAGGGCCCACTAAGCTCATCTCACCTTTGACTACATTGATAAGCTGAGGTATTTCATCAATCTTAGTCTTACGTAGAAAATTACCGAACTTGGTAATTGAAGCATTACTTGCTAAATGACTTGCCACTGACTTGGTTTCAAGTGACATGGTACGAAATTTAATGAGCTTAAAAGGTTTTTGATTTCTGCCTACCCGTGTTTGAATAAATATCGGCGAACCGGTATCAAATAAACCTATTAAGGTAACAATCAATAAAACTGGCCAAAGAAGAAAAAGACCAACTAAAGCTGCTAAAAAATCTAATAATTTAATCATTTAATCATTCCTTGATTTAGCTGCAAGTGTAAAACCATGCTCTATTGAATAAGGTGGTTGCCAGTTGAGTGTATTTTTTGTGTGACTTAAATCTATTTGCAGGCAACCAATAAGCCTATCAACTGCATTTTCCTTCTTCAAGATGCCCCCCATTAATTTGTATATAAAAACAGGAACAGGAAATAAAAAATTGGCTTTCCCTTGAACTCGCACCATTAACGCAACCATTTCAGCAGTTGAGATATCATGGTCATCTGAAGCAAGAAATACTTGATTAGCTGCCGCAGGATGAGTTACACAAACTTTGATCAAATCAACTAAATTATAAACAGATATCAAACTACGCTTATTTTGAATAATTGATCTAAATGGCAATGGGTAACCTTTAGACACAAAACTTAATAATTTCGCAAAATTTGCTTTAACGCCTTCACCATATACCAGTGGAGGACGGATAATCACAACTTCCATGCCACTGGAATTACTCAAGGTAAGTAACTGCAGCTCGGCTTCAGCTTTAGAAATCCCATATGGATCAGTTGCATTAATACTATCCTTGACACTAAAAGGTTTTTTACCTGTTGTTGACTCACCATTAACTTTAATTGTACTAAGAAAAATGAAGCGCTTGACTCCAGAATCTGCAGCTTGCCTGGCTAAATTGAGTGTCCCAAAGGTATTAATATTACGGTATTCAGTAATTGCATCGCTTGCTATATTTCCCATAACATGTACTCGAGCGGCACAATGGATAACAACATCTATACCAGATAATGCAGATTGATAATCTGAACACTCATCAATACTGGCTTTAAAATATTTGCCAATATTATTTTTTTTTCGACCTAAAAAAGTTAAGTTGTTTTCATTAACAAGCAATTGGGTTAAATGACGTCCAACGAAACCTGTATACCCAGTCAATAAGATGTTTGACATTATTAAACTCCATATAGGTCTTCGTACTGTTTCGTTACAATATCCCAAGTATAGCGCTTCATTGCTACACACTTTAAATTATGGTTTTCAACGGTGACATTGGCATCAAGTAACAATTTAGAAATTTCTTCAGCATTACTGAAATATAAAGCACTATTTTCTGTAGTATATCGGTTAAAAACGCAATCATATGCATACACTTGTTTACTAAAATGCATTATTTCTACTAACGAAGGATTTGTACCGCCAACAGAATGCCCATGAACATATCCGACACATCGATCCCTATACTCAAAAAGTTGATTCAAATCATATATTGGCTCAATCATTTCAATATTTGAACAGGATGAAAACTCTGACTTTAAATCTATACCGTACTGACTCGACATCCAATTACCAACAATTTTGTATTTTAGTCCCGATTGCGAAAAAGACATCAAAATCATTTTTACATTGTTTTCAGGCTCAATACGACATACAGTAAAGAAGTAATCACTTACATTATTACTTGACTGAGCAACTAGTGCGTGCTCCCCCCCGTATGCAATTACTTTTGAGTTTATTCCATATGCTTCGAAAATATAATCACTAATACCATCATTATCAGCGATAACAACATCCGAATGGCGAACAGCAACAGCTTCAGAAAATTTTAAAAACCACTTTGCCAGACCACTCCACTTACCTCTCTTCCATTCGATCCCATCAACATTAACTATAACTTTCGCACGTGAAAATAACTTAAAAATTGGTAAAAAAATACAACCGGATACACCAAGAATCAATACAACATTCGGACGAGTAAACCATGTATGAATGAGAGATAATATATCATAAAAAATACTAGATATTCCATTTGCCGAAAGAGGAAGATAAATCAGCTTAGCTCCATTATAACTATCGACTTTATTTTCGTAATTTTTTGAGGAACAATATACACTATATTCAATTTCACTTGATCTAGAGTTAACAATATTATCCACTAACGTTTCCCATCCACCATAACAAGCAGGGAGTCCCACAGTACCAACAATAGAAACTTTCAACATTAAATTTTCTCTATAAATAATTTTAAACAGTCCGCACATTTATCTTTAATAGATAACAAAGGTGCATTTGACAATAATGGCCAATCAATATTTAGTCCGACATCATTCCATAATAATGATAGTTCTGCCGCAGGGTTATAATAGTCAGTACACTTATAAACGAATTCCGCTTCAGGACTCGTTACATAAAATCCATGGGCAAAACCTTCTGGCACCCACAATTGCCTTTTATTCTCCGCAGAAAGATATACACCAACCCATTGACCAAACGTCGAAGAGTCTTTTCTAATATCAACGACTACGTCAAATACTTCGCCGAAAACTACACGCACCAATTTACCTTGAGTATTTTCGGTTTGATAATGTAAACCTCTTAGAATGCCTTGTTTTGATTTGGAATGATTATCTTGAACAAATTGAGTAGGTTTACCC
Organism: Cocleimonas sp.; assembly: GCA_036960615.1. GTDB lineage: Bacteria > Pseudomonadota > Gammaproteobacteria > Thiotrichales > Thiotrichaceae > Cocleimonas. The sequence goes on from JBALXO010000081.1 coordinate 3,061, forward strand.
GAAACTAATTCTTCAAACTTTTTTTGGTTCCAGGTTTCCATAAAAAAACCACGTTCGTCACCGAAAACTTGCGGTTCAATTATTTTAATTGCTGGTATTTTGGTATCTATTACTATCATTTATGAATACTCTTGGATTTGCACTAACGCTGCTTGCCAGTCGCTCTGTTTAATGCCAAATGCATTATGAATCTTGTCACAATTTAAACGCGAGTTTGCAGGTCGTTTAGCTGGGGTTGGATAGTCTAGTGTTGTTATTGGATTAACTTTAATCGGCTTGGCGAGTATGTCTTGACCCAAAGCTATTTCGAATATTTTTTCAGCAAAAGTATGCCAACTTACATGGGGGAAACCAGAAAAATGATAGATACCATAAGCATGATTATCATGCGCAATCTGGTTTGAGATTGTGAGTATTGCGTTTGCTATATCACCCGCATAAGTAGGGCCACCAAACTGATCAGCGACAACACCTAGACTATCTCTGGTTTTAGCAAGGCGTAGCATGGTTTTAACAAAGTTATTACCGTGTTCACCAAAGACCCATGCAGTTCTTAATATAACATGTTTAGGACAAGCCTGAGCAACCGCTTGTTCACCTGCTAACTTACTACGACCGTACTGACCTTGAGGAGCTGTCACATCAAGCTCATTATAGCTCTCAGCGCTATCGCCATCGAAAACATAATCGGTCGAAATATGAATGATAGCTGCATTGACTTTGTTTGCCGCATGCGCGAGATTTTGTGGACCGTATCTATTGATAGCGTTGGCTAATTCACATTCTTGTTCAGCTTTATCTACAGCGGTATATGCCGCCGCATTAATGATGATATTAGGTTGAAACTCGATAACCTTTTTATTAACTTGAATGGGGTCGGTAATATCAAGCTCTTCACGGTCTAATGCTAAAAACGATAGCTCTGTCTGTGCTTCGAGAAGATCCACTAAACAACTACCCACTTGGCCATTTTTACCCGTAATTAATATTTTCATATTTAAGTTCCGTTAGCTAAACGAGTTAAATATTGACCATAGTTGTTTTTCAACATTGGCTTGGCCAATTCAGCAAGTTGTCCTGAGCTTAACCAACCATTACGCCACGCGATCTCTTCTAGGCAGGCCACTTTTAGACCTTGTACATGTTCTATCGTTTGTACAAAAGAAGACGCTTCATGCAAACTTTCATGGGTACCGGTGTCTAACCAAGCAAAACCACGACCGAGTAACTCAACATTCAAGTTACCTTGGTTCAAATACATTTCATTTAACGTTGTAATCTCTAACTCGCCGCGATGTGACGGCTTCACTTGCTTTGCCATTTCGACAACACTGTTGTCGTAGAAATATAAACCTGTTATAGCATAACTTGATTTTGGCTTCGTTGGTTTTTCCTCTATCGATACGGCTTTCATATCTTTATCAAACTCAACCACACCAAATCTTTCTGGATCTTTTACTTGATAACCAAAGACTGTGGCACCTTCGTCCCTATTCGCCGCACTCTTGAGTGTTTTACTAAAGGATTGACCATAAAAGATATTATCACCCAAGACTAAACAAACACTGTGTTTACCGATAAATTCTTCACCGATCAAAAATGCTTGTGCTAGGCCATCTGGTGAAGGTTGTACTGCATACGTTAGATTGATCCCAAAATCAGAACCATCACCTAATAAACGCTTAAAACCTTCATTGTCTTCTGGCGTAGTAATAACCAATATGTCTCTAATGCCTGCAAGCATTAATGTTGACATTGGGTAGTAGATCATTGGTTTGTCATATACTGGCAATAACTGTTTAGATACACCTCTTGTGAGTGGGTATAAACGCGTTCCTGAACCGCCTGCTAAAATAATTCCTTTCATAAATCCTCAAACGTTATACGTTAAACATGCCAAATATCACAAAAATACTCTATTAAGAATTAATACCTAAACGTTCACGTTGATAGCTACCATCTTGCACATGTTGACACCATGTTTGGTTAGTCAGATACCATTCGATGGTTTTACGTAAACCAGTCTCAAAGGTTTCTTCTGGTTGCCAGTTAAGCTCTTTGCTCATTTTACTCGAGTCAATCGCATAACGACGGTCATGACCTGGACGGTCTGTGACATAGGTGATTTGTTCAGCGTATCGTGTGTTTTTTGGCACTAGGGTATCTAAAATACTGCAAATGGTATTGACCACTTCAATATTTTGTTTCTCGTTGTGACCACCGATATTGTATGTCGCACCGACGCTACCTGTTGTCACCACTTTATAAAGTGCACGAGCATGGTCTTCAACATAGAGCCAATCACGAATTTGTTCACCTTTACCGTAGATAGGAAGCAGCTTCCCTTCTAACGCATTTAAGATGACTAATGGGATTAACTTCTCAGGAAAATGATACGGCCCGTAGTTGTTAGAGCAGTTAGTCACAATGGTTGGTAAACCGTATGTGCGTAACCACGATCTGACTAGGTGGTCACTTGATGCTTTAGATGCTGAATAAGGGCTGCTTGGTTCATAAGAAGTTTTCTCAGTGAATAATGGAAGCTCGCCTTCTTGTTCATCTGGGTGAGGTAAATCACCGTACACTTCATCTGTTGAGATATGATGAAAGCGAAATGCATTTTTGGCATCTACTGACAATGTATTCCAATACTCTCTCGTCGCTTCTAGCAGTGTGTAAGTACCAACGATGTTAGTTTGAATAAAGTCAGATGGTCCGGTAATTGAACGATCAACATGAGATTCAGCCGCGAGGTGCATCACTGCATCAGGCCGGTGTTGCTTAAAGACGCGGTCTAATTCGGCACGGTCACAAATATCCACTTGCTCGAAAACATATTGTTCACTTGACTCAATACTTACCAGTGATTCAAGGTTACCTGCATAGGTCAATTTATCAACATTAATCACACTATCGCGGGTATTATTGATGATATGACGCACTAATGCAGAGCCGATAAAACCGGCTCCGCCTGTGACTAAAATTTTCATTTATTTGTTTCCAAGATGTCTAAAATTGTCTAAACGTGAGTCCTATTTAGACAGAGTGAAGTGAATTATTTATCTACTGAATAAAACAACAACCTTCTTCTTATAATTTTCAAATAGATATTTTTTTGCAGTAATTAATGCATTAGATGATAATGATTTATATAAGCACTTATCATTAGCTATCTTATAAATTAGTTCCGCAATTGCGTTACAGTCACAAACTGACATCTGAAAACCGTTAACTTGATCATCAACAATTTCAGCAATCCCGCCAACCTTAGGTACAATTACAGGACAGGCATTACTGAATGCCTCAATAACTGTCATGCCAAATGTCTCAATCCATTCGCCAGGATGTGATAAATTGACAGTAAGAGAAGCCGCTTTATAGATATCAGTAATATTATCAGGCCTCCTCAAAACTATTAAGTTCGGTAGATTTTTTGTTTCAAATATGAAATGTTCAAATTCTGTTTCTTCTGCATTTAACGCTAAAATAAATCTAACATCACTTTGAACTAATCTCTCTGCGATTTCAACAAACTCATACACTCCTTTATATCTTTTTAAGGAAGAAGCCATGAAAACTGTAAAGTCTTTTCTCACAGGTGCGGAGGTCAAAGGGCTTACAAATGGAGGTAATGAATTATAAATCACATGTTCAGAAACCAAGTTGGTTTTGTTAAGGCCTTCTGCATTTTTTAGGTAATTTGAAACATATATAATATCAGTAGCAAACGCCCTTATTATGAACTTTAAGAATAGTTTTAATATCTTAGGTTTAATAGAAACTTCATGAACATAGTAAATAATTTCACAACCAGCTAACTTTGCCCCTAAAGTTGCACCAAAAGGTAATATCGTATTAATCAAAACTTTTGGTTTTTTAGCACCCGCAAGGAAAATAGTACTTGAAAATACTCTAAAAAAAAGCTCTATCTGACTATAGATATAGGCACCTAAAGTCAAAAACTTGTTATTAAACCTTTTATAATTAAAATACTGTATTCGACAAGTACAGCGTGATAAAAAACCATTATTACCACTGGTAAGCAATTCAACCTCAATCCCGTCTTGTGTTAATGCATCAATTAGATTTGCCAATACCAATGGGCTGCCACTAAAATCATTAAGCAAATGAATCGCGATTACTTTTTGATTAATTTTAGTTACGTTTTTCATAATGTTGAATATATCTCTGAAATTTTTTGTGACTTAGCAGACCAACTCAATCTATCCCTCGTATGAAGATAGGAATATTCTGACATGCGGTGTAGTAATTCCTGGTCCGTAATCAATGTGCTGAATGCTTTGGTAAGGCCAGCAATAACTTCTTCCTTACTATTATTTGGCAAAATAAAGGCACAGTTAGGTGAAAGTTCATGAGCGGCACCATTTCGCTCAATAGTAACCACAGGTAAACCGTATGACAAAGCCTCGGCTAGCACCATACCAGCCCCCTCAAATGAAGGGAAACAAAAAATAGATGCATCTGAATAATACTTACTCATTTTATCAAATGAAACCCACTCAACAACATCGACACAATGTTCTAAATCTAACTGCAAAGCTTGTTTCAATATCTTCTTCTTAGCCTCAGAACCAACTCCAACAAAAGTCACTGAAAGTTGTTCCCTATGAGCCAGTTGTTCATCATAACAATTTTTAAAAGCATCTAAAATTACAAAAATATTTTTTATCAAAAGACCTCTTCCGACAAAAAGAATATTAATATTATCCGTAGGCACTCTCTTTATTGTGTTTTCATAAGTTGCAATTTGGTTAAACAATACACATTTACTTTCTTTTAAGTTCAACCGTCGAATAACATCATTATGACCAACTAAGATACGATCTGATTTGATTTTACATATAAATAAGAGTGGATCAAATTTCCAAAATAATTGTTTGAAAATCTGTTTAACTTTTTCATTTCTAATTTCAGAATTAGTTAACCCCTCTGTCATATATTTAGGTAACACTTCATTATGATTAATTGGTCCCCAAACCATAGGTTTTCCTAGCAACCAGAGAAAAGAAGGTGCCCAGTCACAGTGAAAATTCAGTCCGTGGCAAACATCAAAATCATGTCTTTTTGAGAAAAATTTAATCCCGAGAAAAATTTGCCAAAGATAGAAATAAAGAAAAGAACCTCTAGAGCCTTTTTTCCAAAACCTTGCCCACAAAGGTAGATCGAACCCGACAAATTTAAGGTTCTCAGTCAATATATTGTTTTCACTTATATACCTATTTATTTCGGGTAGGTTATTAACTCTAGTGACTACAGTGACTTTATTATCTTGTGATAGATTAAAGGGGTAGTTCCAGCCAGTGGCAGATTCGGAGCCTCGATATGGATTTACGTCGTAAGCAGTTAACAAGATACGTTTCATTCACAGTCCCTTTGTTTAATAATTCGAGCAGGAACACCGGCAATAATAACATTATCAGGAAACGTCCCCCTAACTACAGCACCAGCAGCAATGACACAACCATTCCCTATCTTTGCCCCATCCAAAATTGTCACCTTAGAGCCAATCCAGCAATTTTCTCCAATAGTAACGCCTTCTCTATGCACTCCTTGATCTCTTATGTCCTGAGTCATATCAGTAAACACATGATTTTCGGGGTGTATACTGAAATACTGACCAATGATACAGGCCCTGCCGATTACAGCCCCCCCAGCCCCGCCAATATAGGCAAACTCTCCTATGGCTACATCGTCATGAAGCGTTATACCTTCTCCAATATTGTTGAATGATGTAGATACAACTAGTCTTGAAAAATCCCCTAGACTGACCCTGTTACCAATAACCACCCCGTTGTAACCTAAACCACTTAGGTGACAAAAATTGCCTAAAGTTACGAACCGTCCAAAATGAATATTTCTTATATTGAATAATGAAACTCCTTTACCCAGATAAATGTGCCCAGGACATTTAAATCTAAACAATAGTTTTAGTGATCTAAACCGTCCAATTGCTCTTAGTAAAAGTAGCTCAAGAATCAAAGTCGAAGATACTGCTTTATCAAATTTAAATTGAGGGTTTTTGTATTTATGTATTACCCAAGTTATAAGCGGTTTAATCAATTTTCGCCCTTAAACACTTAGTGTATTCGGTTATTAAATTCCTAGCACATGAGTCCCAATTAAATATACCATCAACTAATTGTATCGCATTAACAGACATCAAAGGCCAATCGGCTCGCTTTTCGAACATTTCGACAATACCACGGGCAATATCTTTAGGATCAGGTTCAACCATGACAAATGCACCACTATTATAAAAATAGCTCATATCAGATGTACGAGTAATTATTGAAGGCAGGCCAAATTTCATTGCCTCCATTACAGCTATACTAACAACATCCGAGTGTGCAGGGTGAATATAAAAATCCCAATTAGAGATTACATTTTCTTTGGCGTCACCATATAACGGACCATCTAATGAGATCAAATCAGCGACCCCTGCATCATAAATATACCGTTTAATCTTTTTTTGACCAATAGCATTCGGTCCAACTAAATGTAACCTGAGCTTAGATTTAATATCTATAGGTAAGAGACTCAAAGCAGTTATCAGACCATCAATATTTTTTTCCACCGATAAGCGACCGACAAAGCCTATATTAACAAGTCCATCTGGTTTGAGGTATGATTTAGGACGTAAAATGACCCCGTCCATATCTTGGCCATTGTGAACAACAAAAATGTTGGTGTTTTTTGTATGTTTTCTGAGTACTGTAGACTCCTCTCGCGTCAATGCGTGAACTCCTATAGCACCATCAAAAAAATATTTTTGGAATAGTTTATGATATAGGATCTTAAACCAATAACGACTCTGTTTTAAACGATCTTCAGTCAAACCAGAGTGTGCCGTAATGACATAGGGTATATCATGCTTTCTTAAATAAGCAGCAATTATTAGATTATGGTGATTCCAAACACTATGCAAATGTACAATATCTACAGCAGAAGATAATTCTTTCAACCTACTGAAAGCACCATTAAAAAAGTCACGATAGGATTCTACGCTAAATCCATCTCGCTCGATGACACAAAATGATTCAGTTTGACTCTTACTCCAACCTATAATATGTACTTGATGCCCCTGTTTAGAACTATACTTTGCTAATCCCGCTATTACTTTGTTAACCCCGTTCGAAGTGTCAGGACTGACTCGACCTAATATAAAATGTAATATTTTCACCTTTTCTCTCCTTTTTTTCGAGTTATTATATTTAAAGAAAAACTGCACCACATCATTATAGCAGTGTTAATTGGAGTGAAAGCATTACTTCCTAATGCAGCTAAAAACAACCCAATAAAAAGCATTTTATAATAAAAATCTAACCAAATAAAAAACAAAATCAAAAAGAAGAAAAATATAAAAAGGGCGATATAACCAAATCGGTATATTAAATCTAAGTATTGTGAGTCGGTTGGGACTGTTTGTGCATTAACACCCACACCACCTAACTCATTCCAATTTTCATCATCAAGTAACTTATTGGTTACTGTGTTGTCATCACTATATCTATCAGAAACAAGCCTAATCACTCCTCTGTCATAATATTGATTCAACAATTTCACTGAGCCTTTGTATTCATCAGGAACAGAAAAGTTTAATAAAACAAAAACTCCTGATGTAAGCAAAAGAAAAATGGACACATATTTGACCAATTTATCTCTGCGTGAATTAAACAGTCTATCAAAAGCAAAAAACAAAAATGGTAAACCTACGAAAAAAGTTTTCGAAACAGTTAACATCCCTCCCAAAAAAAGCACCAATGAATTGATAATAACAAAAGCAGTTTTCCAAGAAGATTTATTTTCTTTTAAAAAAACAAAAGATTCGAACATAATATATAAGTATGCAACAGCTGCATAATATGGTAGACCAAAAAAACCAGAAAAACGCCATTGACCGGTATTCTCAACACCAAATGAATATTTATTTATCGATAAGAATGTGATATCTGGAAACACTAAGTATAAAATAATAGAAAAAGATATTATTGGTGAAACAATTAAGACAACGAACCTTCTAAAATCAACCTCACTGACTCCATAATTATACAGTAATCCACCTAAAGTTAAGCCAGCTATTATTTCGAAATAAGATTCAATCCCACCAACAAAAGCAGTTGTTAGATTAAAACTAGAAGCTAGGCCAGCCAATGACAATAGACTTATAAATACACAAAAAAAATAAAATAGAAAACTGGATTTACTAATTATAAATTTTTTGTTGATGACATGATACAAAGCAGCCGTGAGAAATATTAAAAATAAAGAAAAATAGCTGAATCGAACCCCGACAATTATTGGACCAAACATCGAAAGAAAACAAATTGAAAACAAAAAAAGTTTCATGGTGACTACGACTATTAAGTGGGGGTTTTAAAATATCTATCAAACTCATTATACCAATGTTCTAATTGATTTATGGCTTGATAATGAGGGTTTGAGGAATTAAGATAAATAGGTAAATATCGACTAACATGTTTTAGATAATATAAATTTATAAGAATATCTATATCATCAAAAGCTAAAGCTTTTGATTTATCTTTTAAAGCCTCTAAAGATTTCTTAACCTCTACTCGCGAATTAATAAGACTAGCTTTATCGCACATTATATCATACTGCACGATAAAATGTATCAAGTCATATCCAATTGATATTTCTTTTTCAAAAAACTCAAAATCAATTACTCGCAATTCATCACCCAGGACAAAAGAGTTCCAAGGTGTAAAATCCATATGCGCATATGTTAAGGTGACTTGATGTGTACCAAACTCGCGTTTCAGATATCTTATATAGCTTATAGCTGAAGTTACGATAGACTGGACTTTATATGCATCTATACAAGAATGGGCTAATGAAATATCACCTATACTTTCAAATAAAGAATCTAAAGATAATAGCTTTAAATATTCAGTCAACGTTGTAACTTTAAGCGTTTTCTCATATAGCTCATTTAGTGCATTATAATGAACCTCATCTAATTTTGATGTAGACTTAACACCCTTATCATTCAGATTACTAAGTATTAGACACCGGTTAATATATTTTGAATCCGGAATTATATATTTCTCTAAATTAATACCCGCCATTTGTTCTAAATTTTTACTTTCGTTTTCTATTAAAATATCACTAGTAGCAGAAATCGGTACTTTGACGAACATATTAACTTGTCCATTTGAATACAATGCAAGAACCGCTTTTCTATCAACACCTGGAGTCCCACCAAAAAGGGACCAACAATCACATTCGAACTCATTGAGGAGTTTATCAAGGAGGCTGTTATCTACAACGCTGATGTCATCACATTTTTTAGCAAAAAGCCAAATACCGCCGCAAAGGACTAATAATCGAATGCCTAGAACGATGCATTTTGTACGCAAATCTCCAACTGGGTAAAAAGCAAAGAAACCTGGTGTCCCTTTATTGATGTTGAATAACCATCTTAAAGTTCCATCGGGCCAATATCGGGCATAATATATGTTGTTAACACTTTTCTTTACCCTGTGCTTCTTAAAAGTAATTCCAATCTTGTCAAGAATGCTTTTATTCATATATTCATATGGCAGCATTAGCTTAACTTCACTATGTTTTTTGCATGAAATTTGTCAAAAATAAGACAAAAACAATTACTCAACCCTTGTGATAAGGTACCATCATTGTCTAACAAAACGAAACCCTCACGCGCTCCTAGACTACTAAAATCCTGGACCAATTGCTTCGCTTTTTCGACGGTAAGCTCCCCTTTCCTATTGATTAGTGTTTCTGGCTTGGCAATCAAAATCATCGCAACATCAGGCTTTGCTGCGATTAAACTAAAGGTTGCTGCAATCAGATTTTTGCTTAATGATAACCTCGCCCGTGACGGGTCAACAATCAAGTCGGGATAGTATCGGTCAAACACAACTACTTCATTACGTCTAAACTGAGGAAGTAAATATTTATATCTTGCCAATAAAAAAGCGAATATATAGTAGCTAAAGCGGACCATTGAAGGTAACAATCTAACGGGTTTTTCGGAATAAGGTGAAGTGTAATCTTGCTTAGTCAATTTTTTGTTAAATCTGATCAGACGGTGTAGCGGTGGTATGCCTTCAGGAAGGAAATGATGTGCAGTAACCTGTTTACAGATACCGGTCAATTTGAAAAATTGAATAACATGATCCATTATTGAACTTTTACCTGCCCCGTCAGGACCTGAAAAACTCAGTAAATAGCCCATGCTTAACCTTGAAAATAACTCAGTTTTCATCGATTTTGAAAACTTGCAAAACAATTCCCAGGAAACTTGATTACGGATTAAGCCTTTAATCAACATTCTTCTGACAGGTTTTACTAAAGTTCGAGTTCCGATATTAAGTGACATATCATCCTGACTCTTTACGAGAGTATATAACAACTCATTAAACTGTCCCAATCCACTTTCTGTTAAGATTTTATGAAATTGCAAGGGATTATCATAAATACCCATTTTTATTTTCTCAAGATATTTAGAATTAACAGTCTTTGAATAGAGTATGCCATTAATAAGGTGAATATAAGCTTCATGACCAGGGCTCGGGATAAAGAAATTATCTTGTTCTATTCGATTTGATAAAATCTCTTTGGTATCAGCAAACTCTATGCCTCGCCATTTAAGACCATAAAAGAAATCTAATTTCGCGTAAGCAACAGTTCCACCGGTCATAACTTTAGCCATAACAAAACCGGACAAATAATCTAATTCGTTTAGCCAAATTAGTTTTGTATTTTGCAATTTACAGATGTCGATAATTATTTTATTGATGACTTGTGGTGATACTTTGTCATCAATAAGAATGTCGACATCTTTGGCATTATTGCTATGTGGAAGTCCTTGATAATTCCTCAACACTAAAAAATCAAGATTGTTCTTATTTAGAGAATCAAATAAAGCACTTAATAACTGACTATCAACTTGAAACAAAACAATGCCCCTTAATTTTGTAATATATATTTACTATTATACCTAGCTAAAAACATAGTTATTAACATAATAACTTGGGCGATAATCATTGCTTGAACCGCGCCAAACCCTTGAAAAAATAAAATAAGAGGATAAGCCATTGCACAGCTTATTAGTGCAGAAAAAAGATATGACTTAAAAATAACCTTGGTGTTACCTGTAATTTTAACCCTTAGCCTTTCGAGAAAGTTAGCACCAGTAAATGCACTGAGAATTAACATCAGTACAAGATAGCTATTTACTTCCCTAGGCTGTGCCCCATAAATAAATCTTACAATTGGGTCTTTAAATAGATAAACGACGAAAAGCATAATACCCAATCCTGTCATACAGAATAAAGCTACCTTTAAATAAGTGTTTTGGTAGTGTTGCAAACCTTTTTCGTGCCTTATTCTAGCCAAATACAATTGAGCATGATTGTCTAAAAAAGCATAGATAGGGTTAATCACACCAACAATGTTTTGTGCCATGCGCAGATAACCAACCTGAGTAGTTGAAATTGTCATGCCAAGAATGAGCGTAAACATATTGCCATTTAGGAACTGTAAACCGGAAGATGCTATCAACCATTTTGAAAAATTCACTTGCTCTTTTAATAACTCTCGCTTCTCTTCGACCATAGATAACGGATTTATCCAATTATACTTCTCTATAAATAACAAGACTAATGAACCTAAAGCGAAAGAGCCTGATACTATATTAAATGTATATAAAAGCTTTCCTTCGCTAAAGAAGTAGACTCCTCCAATCAGCGCTATGTATACTACAGAGTCAATGCACAGCAACAGACTATTTTTGCCTATAACCATTAAGTGTTTGCGTAAAAAATCGAATAAGTAATATGGAATAGCAATAAAGGCTGTCCCTTTTATTATTTGAGAAACGTTTCTTTTATCAAAAACATCAAAAACTTCATGTGCCACCAGACTAAGTAAACACAATAGAAACAGAATTACAATTAGCTCAGAAAAAAGTATGTTTGCAAACTCTTTTTTTTCCTCTGATTGCATTCTTGGCATGAAAGAGAGCATAGGAGCCAAAAGAGCCCCCTGGATAAATGAGAAAACTGAAATGACGATTAACCATGCTATCGAAAAAGACCCAAAATCCTCAGAGTTGAGTAATCTTGCAAGTAAGACAGTGAGTATAAAATTGCTACCACTGACTAAAAATTGATCGAGCAAAGCTGCAATTTTATTTATTCTATTCATATATTATATATTACAAGCAAAATCAATAATCATCCGAATTATATATTGAAAAAGACTTAAGATATTATTTAATAAATAATCAATCTTGATTCCCTTTAAAGCGCTGCCGCAAACAGTTATCTTTGTTGCATAGTAGCTATTCTAAATGCAACGTATACAAGTCGTGAAAACATTTTCATATGTACACGACGATAAAATCGATAGTCATATACAGCTATGTATTTGGGTAATTACCTTGCCTCAATTGATTTAATTCAATTACCAATCACTCCCTTCCGAGCCAAACTGAGACACTTTTCAACCATTTTGAGACAGGTCAATCTTCACTATCCCTCGTAGAACTTTGGTTTTCTGCTTTTTCTAAAAACAGTCTCAATAGGCAATAAAGGGTTGAGCCTAGATTGCTAGAGCGCTTCGCTGCTAGAAACTATAAAAGCAAAGAATCTTAATCTTTTCTGACAAAATACCTTATTAATACAATCATTACAGCTAACATACCGCCTAGCATGGTGCCTAGTACACAGATTAATGCGCGCTTCGGTTTAGCTTTTTCTT
>JBALXO010000082.1:0-10559 GCA_036960615.1 Cocleimonas sp.
TCGACGCGAATTTATGAAACTCCTAGCCCGTGGAAGCGCCGCTGGTGTCTTAGGCTCAGTGGGTCAAATGACATTAATGAATGAAGCCGTCGCTGCCGCACCTGATTTTTCAGGTGAAGGCTATAAAGCAATGGTATGTATCTTTTTTAAAGGGGGAAACGATAGTTTCAATATGTTCATTCCTACCACTAGTGCTGAACATGCTACTTACAGTGGTATCCGTACAGATCTAGCTGTGAATAATATTGACTTGGGTTTAGCCTCTGCATTTGCTAATGGAAGCTTAGGGAAAGGGACCGCAAATCCTTATAATGTAAATGGTACTGAACAACGTGCTTACACTAAAGGGGTTTATGATCTTTCTGCAAAAGGTTTAGGCTTAGGTGTCAACGGTGTGATGCCTGAAATGGCACAGTTAATTACAGATAATAAACTCTCGATCGTAGCGAATGTTGGTAATTTAGTTAAACCCGTCACCAGAGAAGAAATAAGAGCAAAAACTGCAGATTTACCGCTATTTTTGTTTGCTCATGACCATCAACAACGTGAGATGCAAACGGGTCAAGCAGATAAATTAGATGATATCGGTTGGGCTGGAAAAATTGCAGACTCATGGGCAGGTATTAATAATAATTCCTCATTTGGACTGAATATGTCCTATTCAGGAAATGACCGAATGTTGATAGGAAATACAACTTCACCATTAGTATTAAAAACAGGTTCACTACCCTCTTTCAGTGGTATGAGAATTGACGAAGGTAGTTATGATGACAATCGCAGAGCCTTGTTTAAAAGCTTATCCGGTATAGCACGTGGTGCTTCAAACACCAGCGAACTCAATTTACCTACTGGTTTGTTCGATAATAACAAACCATTTAAACGCTTATATAGCGACATGATGGATCGTTCTATGGGGAACTTCGATACCCTAAGTACTGTTTGGAACGATAACCCACTTGAATATACAAGCAAGGGACCTTATGGCGAAGATTTATTTGCTAATCCCAGTGCGGCAGATCTTGGCTTTTCTTCAGGTCTTAGAGGTAGCCTATTTAAGCAACTAGAGTCAGTAGCGAAAATGGTTGATCTTGGCGCACGTGATGCCTTTAATACAGGCGATTACAAACGACAGATTTTCTTTGTAAGTATGGGAGGCTTTGACACCCATGGTGATCAAGCAAATAACCATCCGAAATTATTACGCGAAATCAGTTTGGGTTTGTGGAAATTTCAAACAGCTTTAGAAGAACTGGGTCATGCGAAAAAAGTAACAACATTCTCGATGTCTGATTTCGGTCGGACTGTCAGTAGAAACAGTAGTGGTACAGACCACGCCTGGGGAGCTCATCATTTTGTTATGGGTGGAGCAGGTGATGGAACATCTGGAAGCCTTGATGGTGGAAAAATTATTGGCCAAATTCCAGACCTAAGCCTAGAAGGTCCTAATGATTTCAGTAACAAAGGAAGAATCATTCCGACGACTGCGCAAGACCAATTAAATGCGACTATATGCGAATGGTTTGGTGTTGATGAAAGTTTAATTTCGACAATATTCCCAAATATCGAAAATTTCCAAACGGGTGCAGATGTTAATAGTGCCTTTTTGGATGATATGTTCGTGTAACAATTAATTAGTGTTTTAAATAACAAACATAAAAGACACCCCCCACCTTTTTAGCATTTTAAGCTGGGTGGTTTAATTATTTAACGCCTCTCATTGCGAGTGCAGCATCGATCAACGTTACTCTGTTTAAATCGCTAACGCTAGATAGCAAATGCCATTCGCATTTATCAGTCGTGCCCTCTTGTTCGTAGCTGAGCTCACCACCTAAGTATTCAGCTTCGTAAACCATGCGTACGCTGTGCCATTTTTTGTTGGTCTCTAAGTTATCTTGCCTAAGCGTATCAACACCGAGGATTTTGACTGGGGCTACTTGTAAACCAGTCTCCTCCATAGTTTCCCTGATTACCGTTTGCTCTGGGTGTTCACCAAAATCCATTCCTCCTCCTGGTAAAGTCCATTCGCCATTATGTTCTGGTAGAATTTTAGATAAACGACAGAGTAAGATATATCCATCATTGATAATTACGGCATAAGCCGCCAAGCGTATTATTTCAGTCATTTATGTATTCTAGTTGAGAAAATGGTTTTTGATACTTTAGTTATGCTGAAGACTTTAATGAGATTAAGACTCTATAAAAGATACCCCCACCTTGAGTAAGATAATATTTTCGTCTTTCTATATTTTTGCAAAATAATTGTAATAATACATAATTATATTTATGTATTTTAGGTTTATTAATCGATTCTCTACTATTGTGTTAGGCAGTTCTTTGATTGTAAAAATTAGGCTTTTTTATGGATTTTTTATTAGCTGCTGACTCAGGTGAATACCTTTACAGCTTAGCTGCAATTTTTAGTTTTGCGGCTTACGTGTTCAGTAATATCTTTTGGTTAAGAGTCTTTTTAGTCATCGCTGCAGTTTTATATATTATTACTGGCCTGAGTTTGGGATTAACCTCAATGACAGGCTGGAATATCGCCTACCTAATCATAAATTTCTATCACGTGATTTTGATCTTATTTAATAAAAGCACGGTGTTATTGCCTGATAACCTTAAAGATATTTACAAAGAATCTTTTACTCCTTTAAGTACCCGTGAGTTTAAAAGAATTGTTAAGACAAATCCCTTTCACGTCTATCAAGCAGGGGAAGTGATTATCACTGAAGGTGATACTACCAACGAGTTATTTTTATTACTCAGCGGCAAAGCATCAGTAATTGCATCACAAAACGAAATCGCGACCATTTCCAGTGGAGACTTTATAGGTGAGATGAGCTTTATAAGTAATCAAACAGCATCAGCCGATGTAATTGCAAAAAATGAACTTATAGTTGCCTATTGGACTCATGCGGATCTACATAAAATCGAACAAAAAAATACCGATATATACAATCGATTTTTAACCATAGTAGGTCGTGATCTAGTTAAGAAATTACAAAGAAAAAATATCCAAACAACTGATTAACAATATTAGTTAAGCTTAAAAGACACCCCCCTACTTTTTAGGTGTTTCTCGTCTGGGGATACTGTCCCCTCTATAATTTAAAATCATATACAACGCAGTGAGTATTAGCTTTGACAGATTTTAGTCGACTTGCCTATATTGATTTAGAAACCACAGGTGGCCGTCCAACCAGTGATCGTATTACTGAAATCGCGATTATTCAAACACTTGACGGCGAAGTGATTGATCAATGGCAATCGATGGTCTTTCCTGATATCACCATTCCTGCTTTCATCCAACAACTCACCGGTATTAACGACAAAATGGTCGAAAATGCGCCGAGTTTTGATGAGTTGCTTCCGACTATTTTAGAAAAGCTCGAAAATCATGTAGTGGTCGCACATAATGCTCGGTTTGATGTTGGTTTTTTACGTAATGCTTATCAGCGTCTTGGTGAGGAGTTTAAATATCCGGTGGTGTGCACCGTTAAATTATCGCGTAATCTCTATCCTAAATTTAAACGCCACAACCTCGACTCTATTATTAAACGCTTTGATCTTAACTGTGAAGCTCGCCATCGTGCGCTTGGCGATGCAGCAGCTCTGCCTCAATTGGTCTCAAAAATGCGTCATGACTTTGGTGATGATGAAGTATTAGCGGCAATGGCTGTGCAACAAAAACTATCAAGCATGCCGCCACATTTAGACCCAGAGTTATTCAAAAAAATGCCGAATGAACCTGGAGTTTATTTGTTTTATAGTGAAACGGGAAGCTTATTGTATGTGGGTAAAAGCATTCAAATTAGAACCCGTGTAATTTCCCATTTTTCCAGCGATCACAGTAATGATCGTGAAATGCGTATGGCACAGCAGGTACATGATATTGAATGGATAGTTACAGCCGGCGAATTTAGTGCCTTAATGTTGGAGGCTGAATTAGTGAAAACACGTTCGCCTTTATTCAATCGGCAATTACGCAAGCAAAAGATGTTACATACATTGTATTGGGAGAACAACATAACTAAAAATGTAATGACTCCTAAAATTGTCGATATTAATGGGTTAGAAAGCACTTCAAAAGCGGTCTATTTAAAAGATACTTATGGACTCTTTAGAAGTCGAAAAAGTGCCAACGATGCAATCAGAAAACTCAAAGATGAACATAATCTATGCGCCAAACAACTTGGACTAGAAAAAGGCAAAGGCGCGTGTTTTGCTTATCAACTAAAGAAGTGTAAGGGCATCTGTTGTGGTAAAGAAAATAATCTACATTATCAAATGAGATTACAACAAGCACTAGCACCTATAAAAATTCAAGGTTGGCCTTACGACGGAGCGATTGGTCTAAAAGAATATAACGAAAAAAGCGACATTAGTTGCATTCATATTATTTCGCACTGGCTATATCTAGGGCATGTTAGCGATCAAACCGAACTAGAAGAATTTAGTTATATCCACACAATCCAACTCGATATCGATTTTTATCGTATCTGTATTGCCCAAATGCAAAAGCAACATAAGCTTATCAAACTGGGGAATCTACTTGAACATAACAGCTGAAATAGATGGCAAAAGGGTTTTTATTTAGGACATATCCCCGACTTATTGGGTGTTTTTGGATAATGTGAATAGACTGATTGTGCATGTTATCAACAATCAAGAGTGAAAGATTCGGTTTATATTATTTTTATAATTATGTGAATCTTCATTCTTCCGAGACCCATAAAAGGTCTCGAAAGTACTTATATCTTTATTACAGACTAAACAGCAGAAACTTTATTAGCACATGGGCCTTTTTGACCTTGACCAAGTTCGTATTCTACTTCTTGTCCGTCGGCAAGTGTTGCGTATTCGCCGTTACTTTGAATTTCTGAATGGTGAACAAATAAATCTTTGCTGCCATCTTCAGGTGTAATAAATCCAAAACCTTTAGCGGCGTCGAACCACTTAACTGTACCTTTACTCATATTTTACTCTTTGTGTTAATTAGTCGCAGAATTCTGCGCTTGTTATTATACAAGGTTTATTAAAAATAAAAATGATAAATGCATAAATGCATATTATCCTTTGTTAAACAAACACCTGAATGGTGTTATAGGGTATATTAGGGACCATTCCTCCTCCGCAAACTTCTTGTAAAATGGCATTTTTGCCACAACTCGACGAAACCGGACTACTAATATTATGCACATTATTGTGTCTAAACGTTGGTAGGTATTACATAGTGAATTCTTAATCGTACAGAGGCCACTCGTTTTAATAACACACAATAAAAGCCAGGAGTACATAGTATGAGCAAGGGAATGGACAGTAAAAAAGCGACCAAAAAAGAACCTTTACTAACACCTAAAGAAAAGAAAGCAGCTAAGGCAGAGAAAAAAGCTAAGAAAGGAAGATAAAGCAGAATAAGAAAATATTCAGTTTTAAAAATATGTTTTAGCCAAAAGCCTCTTTTAAGAGGCTTTTTTAATGGGAAAAACACCCCCTACTTTTTGAGGGTTTCCAAATGAAATGCTAAACTAAGGATTCATCAATATTCGGTGCCGATTATGTCTACCTCAAATAATACAAACTCAATAACTGATATCGCCTTCCAGCAACAACGCATTGATCTGGCTGCGGCGTTTCAAACGGCGGCAAAACTAGGAATGCATGAAGCGGTGGCTAATCACTTTTCTTTGGCCACAAATCAAGAAGGTACGGAGTTTTTAATCAACCCTAATCAGCGCCATTTTTCGTTGATTAAAGCCAGCGATATATTACACCTCGATGCGAATGATCCCACCACAATGGATCGTCCTGATGCGCCTGACCCAACAGCTTGGGGACTCCATGGCAGCGTACATCGATACATCCCACACGCACGCTGTATCATGCATGTACACACTCCATACGCAACGGCGCTGGCTTGTCTCGAAGACAATTCACTTCCACCTCTTGATCAAAACTGCGCAATGTTTTATCAGCGTTATGCGATTGATACCCACTATGGCGGACTCGCATTAGAAGCAGAAGGAGAACGTTGTTCACGATTACTCTCTGACCCTAAAGTGAAAATACTCATCATGAGCAATCATGGTTTGTTAGTTCTAGGTGATAGCGTCGCGGATACTTTTAATCGTTTATATTACTTCGAACGTGCCGCAATGACCTATATTAATGCTCTACAAACAGGCCAAAAGCTACGCATACTCAGCCATGAAATAGCAGAAAAAACAGCCCAAGAAATAGAAAAATACGGTGGTCAGGCCGATCGTCATTTTGATGATATGAAAACAATACTCGACCGCGATGGATCTGATTATAAGGATTAGGCTTTTATTATTTAAGATAAAAAGACACCCCCCTACTTTTACAGTGTTTTTTAATCTAAAATAGCGAAAATCATGGCCTTCGGTTCTTAATCACGAAGCTCTAAGGTTGTCTTATTACATTCAGCTTGACTGTTTTGTAAATATTGTAATAACAATTACCCAATATCTGAATGAAAAATATGAATAATAAACCAGAGCACAAACCCCGCCCGCTGATTGATCTTATGGTCAGTATCATTTTACCTTCAGTAATTTTAATGAAATTTAGTGGTGAAGATGACTTGGGTGCAGCGGGTGCGTTAATCACTGCGTTAGCCTTTCCGTTAGCCTGGGGTATTTTCGAATTAATCAAATATCGAAAATTTAACTTCATTGCTTTGTTAGGTTTAATTAGCGTGCTGCTTACAGGTGGCATTGGTTTATTAGAACTGGATTTAAAATGGCTCGCCATTAAAGAAGCGGCTATTCCATCGGTTATTGGTTTAGCCGTTTTAGCCTCTACTTTTACTCGTTTCCCTCTAGTGAAAACGATGCTTTTCAACCCAAAGATAATCGACGTTGATAAAATCAAAGAAAAACTAGAAGAGAAAAACAGTACTGCTGAATTCGACGCACGCTTAATGAAGGCAAATTATCTGTTTTCTGGCACGTTCTTATTCTCTGCAATCATGAATTACATACTCGCCAAATGGATTGTCACCAGCCCTACAGGCAGCGCAGCGTTTAACGAAGAGTTGGGACAACTAACTTTATACAGTTACCCAATGATTGCGATTCCATCGATGATAATGATGGCAGCCATTATGTATTATTTATGGCGGACCATTAGTGGCTTAACAGGGCTTGATTTTGAAAGCGTAATGTCACCTGAGCTTGCAGAGAAGTAAGCCGCTATTTGATTTGAACCAAAAAATCTTTGATATCACTGTAACTATCACTCAAAAAACGTAAGGGTGCAGCCAGACTGCCAATAATTTTTGTATGATCTACGTCTGGGTAGATATGTGTTGTCACTGAAACACCAGATTTAGACAAAGCACTAGCGAAGCGTTCGGTATTAAAAGGGCCAACACGTTTATCTGCTGCTCCATGCAGCAGTAATACCGGCGACATATCTGAACGTATATTCAAGATCGGATTAGTCTTTTTCGCGGTAGTATTTTTAAAAACAGGCTCTACTTCTGGATCCTTCAAATCTAAATCATAAGGTCCTGACATTGCGATTAAGCCCGATATTTTAGTCTTTATCCCACGGCTTTTTAGGTAGCTTTCATCAGTGGTAAGCAAAGCAACAGTATGCGCACCTGCGGAATGACCCATAAGAATCACTTCATCCAATGGTTCACCTAAAACCGTTAATGCTTGATGTTCCATATAACGAATCGAGTCAGCTATATCGTTTACGAACAGAGGAAACTGAACTTCAGGATAACGTCGATATTCAGGAATAATTACCGTATGACCAAGCCCTGTAAGCGCATGCGCGACAAACTCAAAATCTTGTTTATCGCCGTCACGCCAAGCGCCACCGTAAACAAATAGAATCGGCTTTTTAGACTGTTTTGATTTCGGAGTATAAAGATCCAAAGATTGACGCGGAAGATTTCCGTAGCTCAATGTTTTTTTATCATAGCCCCCAGCAGGAAGTACAAAATTAATTAGATCTGTTGATTTCACTGAAGAACAACCCACAAATAACACGACTATAAGACCAAATAACGAAGCAAATAATAACTTCATTGTCTTCACATTTTTCATAAAACAACCTTCATACAAGAAATCCCAATCGATCACTCTAATAAATCGAAATAACATAAAAATACTCATAAAAAACAAGATAATTATTTGCTATAAATACAAAACCTCATGGGCATATAGTTTGTTTACGTAATTTAATGAGAAAAGGTTGCAGTAATAACTTAAAAGACACACCCCACCTTTCTGGCACTTTTAACGTTCATCAATCTTCGAGTATCAACTTCTGATTAAGATATCCCTAATATCTAGTTTAGCTAGATCAACCAGTTGCCCTAATGAACTTAGATCGCCTTTACTTTCTCGTAAGATTATCTTGCGTGCTTACTCAAGCTGAGACTCTGAGTTCGCCATGACGTGCTTCAGCGTGACAGATTCCAGCACCGACAGAACAAGCTCATAATCAGCACCACCGAAGTTTTCCAAAATTATCTTTTTAAAAGACTCATCCATTATTGAAGACTCATGTCATTTAAGGGAATTGTTGTTCATGACTCTTCTAAATACAGGGTAGCTGTTACGTAGAATTCAGAAATTTTAGGCCAATCATCTCTATGCCTTAGAATCGTTTCCTCTGAAGACATTCGGATAGACACGTTATAACCATCATGAGAAAAAGACCCATTACCTTGCGTATACCAACGACAGCAGGCAAATTTTAACTTAGGCATCTTTAACATTTTATTAAGCTCACTTTCTACCTCATTAGCATATTTACCCTCAAGCGTATAAGTAGCAGATAACACTCTCAACTGGGCATCTTTACCTTTTTCACAGGATCGAAAAGTTAAATGAGTTGGTTTACTGTTGTTTAATTTAAGGTAATCGGCACAGCTTGGTTCAGCTGCTTGAGCAAACAAACTCAACTGCATAAAAATAAGCATCGCTGAAATTATAAAAAAATAGAAATATTTAAATGTAGTCATCAATGGGTAAAACATTTTAGTTGAGTAATGATTGAATATAACAAAAAAAGACACCCTCCACCTTTTTGACTCTTTTCCTTTCGCTCTACGTGTCAATATCGCTATGCTGCTTTGTTATTTTGAGTTTGTCTCGAATGGCAGCTTTTAATGTTTCAATAGAATCCGATTCTATTTATTTTCTTTTTGCTTCACATAAATACTGAACTAGTTAAGTTTCAAAACCACTAATAAATAGTCTTACGCATAAACATAAGCTACACAGTGCAATTTTCATTGATACTCAATCTATGCGAGACTCCCAGATTAATAAAAGGAAATAAATCATGAGCAAAAAATTGAAATTCGCTTTTTTATCTTTATCTATCTTTCTATTAAGTGCATGTGGTGGTGGAAGTTCAAACGGGCCGATTGATGAAGAACCACTTACGCCTTATACCGTTTTTGGCTCTGATCGAGACGAAGCACAAGGCAGAACAATATCAACAGCCGCTGGGGCAGATGGTGACATTATGGTAGTCATAGATGAATTAAACGAACCTGATTTCGCACTCGTGGATGGTCTTGCTTCAATGGTTATTGTCAATGTTCAAAGATCAGAAACCTTTTCTTTTAGTTGTCCAGATGGGACTAACGCCAAAATATCATTCTTTGAGAACTTTGCTACGGGTGTTGAAGAAATAATAGCTACTGCAAACGGACAAAGATTAGACTGTAGATCAACTTATCAAACTGATTTAGTGCCAACAATCGTTGGATCTTCTTCATCAATATCTGACTTGCTAGTTTTGTCGGACGTCTCAGATGTAAATGTATTAATATCTACCACTTGTCCCAACGTAAGTTCTGTAAATAATCCGCTTAATGAAGACCTAGAGCCGGATGCTGCACTATGTGATGTAAGCCTCGTTGTAGACACTACAGTCACTGATGATGAAGGTTTTACTCATTTGATAAGTTATGAAAGTATATCTACACCCGATTAGAACACATATTTTTCAATTACTTATAAAGAAAAAGGGATGTTAATTCATCCTTTTTTCTTCTTTAATGACACCCCCTCCTTTTTGCCGCATTCTCATTCGCTCTGCAAATTAGTTGGACTAAGCTGAGACTGCCTATTTTTAATATCAATTAAAAACGAGAGATTATTTCGTTTTTCTGTGATGTTTATCACGGAACATCATCCTACGACTAGATAAGATAATCCTACGTTATCAAACAAGCAGCGATGGCTCAAAACATCGTGATACTTCTTTGATCAACTAAAACGGATGAATTACTTATTAAAAGGAAATAGAAATGACAAATAAAACAAAATTAAACTCTTTATTAAATATAGCAAAAGAATCATTTAGGTCATTGGATTACGCCGACTGGTCTACAACTATTCAAGACTTTCCAAACTCGATAAAAGCAGCGGAAGTAGCATTGAATAAAGATGGAAAGAGAGTTAACGATAACTGCACCAATGAATCTGGTGCTTGATTATTAGTTAAAAAACAAGCCTCACGCTCAGAAGAGGACTGAGTACCATGGCTATATATAATCACTCGCT
>JBALXO010000082.1:10659-13210 GCA_036960615.1 Cocleimonas sp.
ACAAATCAACAAGCACTTTTCTCTAATTACTATAACCACGGTTTAATCTAGATCGTTTATCTTCTGCACGATATAAACGTCTGCATTCGAGAATATTGTGAAATAATCTTTGTCTACTTGATCCACTAGTATTGCGATATACCCCACCGTAATGAACAGACACTCCGCCATGTTGCTCGTCACCAAAGGTTCGATTAAATCGTTCGCAAAATGCGACTACATTTTTTGTTTGTCTTTCATTCTTTTCGATACATTCCTCAACTGCCTCTGCGCGAGCAGGTGCTAAGCGTTTCTCTCTCGCTATATCACATTGAGCTCTTAACTCTACAATCGTTGGTTCTTTTTTCTTACGTAGTTTAGGTTGACGGCTCTTTGCTTGAGTCTCTGATTGGTAAGAATTATCTATCTGCGTAAAATCTTTCGACCAATCAACTGCAGGCACAATATTTACCTCGATCTTTTCAGGCTTTTTATATTGAGTAAATTTGATCTTTTGTGAATATTTTTTATTCTTTTTAGGCGCTTTATTTGAATAATGTGTTTTACCCTCACTATCCACCCATTTAACAACATCAGCGTTAAGGCTAAAACTAAACAACAATAAAAACACCGCTGTCAATTTATTAAACATGAGGTACCTACTGATTTAGATATGAAGGAGTCTCTGAATGCTTATTAAGTATAGAATGAAATAGGGTCAATACTCACCCTTGGGAACTATTTAGCTTTATTACGTTTTTCCATGGCTTTACGATCAAGCCAGCTTAGTATTTTTACCCACTGTCCATAGTCTTTTACATTTCGGCTTTTACTTAGTTCGTGTATTCCTAACCCATTCTCATTTGCAAACACGTAATTCTGCGCATCATTAAGGCTCGCCACAAAAGGGATGCCTAAACGATCTAAGAATTTGTGCAGTGATTGATAGGAAACCGTATTGGACTTTACTCTATTCGCCACGATACCAATATCACCAAGTTTTACGCCTATCTCTTTAGCTCCCCCTTGAATCAATAGTGTTTCAATAAAATGAGCACATGCATGTATATCAATGGGTGAAGGTAAAACAGGTAACAAAAGAGTATCGGTATTTTCTAGCAATTTTCGTAGCGTAACTATATCTAAACCAATACCAGCAGGAGAATCAATGATAGTAACTTGCGTACCCACGGGAGGTTGGAGTTCTTGACAATTTACAGATGTAATATCTTTGTGTTTAGCATTGATACCATGAATAACTGGGCTATTTTCACTACGACGATTTAGCCAATTCATACTTGACCCTTGGGGGTCATGATCAATCAAACATGTGGAATTACCATTACTGGCGTAATATGCCGCTAAATTAGTAGCGATTGTAGTTTTACCACAACCCCCTTTGGAATTCATTATTGTAATTCTGTGCATCTGTTTCAGGGGCTCGAAATTCTTAACTGACTGATTGAAAGAGAAGATAATTATAAAACCAAACATCATAAAATCTACTCTCTTATATATTTTTAAGTGTAGATTGAAATTGGCTGAATGCAACGTCAGATTTTAAGCAATTAAAAGAAACCCTCTACTTTTAGGTATTTTTTTTAAAGGATACCACCCTCTTTCCTCACACTTTTTATGTTTCTATATTTAACAGTTTCCAAAATATTTTAAATAAATGCAATCAAACTACTTAATAATTCGTCTAACTAATAAGCAACATTTTTAGTGATTGGGTTAATAAGAATTGAATTGGCACCAGTGCTGACCACAATCGGTCATCGGTAATAACAATGTGACGCATGAGAGTCGCGTGAGCGACGTTACTCTATTTACTTAGTAGGATTTGGCTAAGAAGTGTAAACACAATATTTCTATGTTCAATGGAACGAGGATCGTCCAAGTATAGTACCAAAAATACTTACTTAAAAACTGGAGGTAGTTCCATTATATCCTCTACTCTTTTATCAAAAAGATAATAAAGTAGTCAAATTTGATTCAACGCCTTAGTAAGTTTCTTTTGAAATTTCTTATAAAAATACGGGAACAAAGTTATGCAAGATACATCATTTCAAACACGCAGAGCATTGATCAAAGCAGGCGTTATTTCTGGTGCTGCACTTACTGGTTTAGCCGCACCTTTTTCATTATTTGCAAATGGTCACAGCAAAGGAATATCAGGATATGTTGCTCCAGAGCTTGCAGTACCTTATTGGATTGATGGTAAAGGTAAAGAGCAAGCCGCTTTTAGTATTGCAGCAAACAAAGGGAAATGGATCTATCTAAAATGCTTTCAACACTGGTGTCCTGGTTGTCACGCTACTGGTTTTCCTGGGCTAGTAAAGTTAGTAAGAGCTTTCCCAAACCATGATCAATTAGCCGTTGCCGCGATACAAACAACCTTCGAAGGATTTTCAACCAATGACCGAGATGCTTTGAGAAAAAACCAATTACGTTATGACTTAGATATTCCCTTTGGCCATGATACGGGTAAAGATTCAGCAGCACATGGCAGTAGAGAACGCTTCCCGAATACTATGATCTCTTATCAAACAGGCGGAACACCCTGGATAAT
>JBALXO010000082.1:13310-15821 GCA_036960615.1 Cocleimonas sp.
TTTTTTAGTGTTATTGCTGTACCCGTTTATGCTTACATGCAGAACTCTAAAGTAGAACATGACTTATCCGTTATTGGTAACGGTACGGCTACTGTTGTACAAGTTCACGATCCAGGTTGCCGTTTATGCAATCGACTCAAAAGTAATTTAGGCGAGGTTAAAGGTGAGTTTAAGGATAAAATTCAATTTAAAACCGCTAATATCTTAAAACCAAAAGGGAGAGTTTTTGCGTCTAAGCACAATGTCCCTCATGTGACTTTGTTATTCTTTGATAAGAAAGGGCAAAGAGTCAATACGATGGAAGGCGTTAGTTCATCAGATGACATCAAATCTAGCCTTCAACGCTTATCTAAGCGTAGATAATGTCTAATCTTAGAATAGTGTCTATGCTTATAAAATGACACCCCCTACCTTTTGAATAGCTCTCTAAAAAGACAAAGCCAGACTTTAGTCTGGCTTTATCGTTAATACTTATTACTATCCGTTTAGAACACTTATTTCGTCAGCATGACTACATTGATAAGTGTACCCAGTTTCTTTTTGTCGGTTTTAGCTATCAAGAATACTTTGACGTCTGCGTTGCCACCAGCCCAAGTGGTTGTGTATAGGCCATCTTTAAATACTTCTTTTTTCGCTGGTTCTTTTCCTGCGAGTTTACCAAGTTGTTCAAGAAGTATTTCGCCTTTATCTCTCCCATCTAACACAAGCGTACAAGAAGTTGATTGACCCGTTTTAAAATCCGGAAAGGTCTCAATTAATGCTGGAGGAATAGCGCCTTGCACCAAAGTAACACGAAACGCGCGTTTGCCTATGGGGGTATCCCAACCAACAACTTTATCTGATTTGGATGCCGGTGATAACTGCTCAAGCACTTCAGTGTCAAGCGGAGACCAGCCCAGTTTAGTAGACATAGTAATGATGCCGTCTATATGTGGCATTTGACCGTAGCAAACACGATTGAATACAAACACCGCATTAACATTATCTGGCTTAGTGCTGTAAGGAACGTTTGGTGGTGAAGGTTTGTCAGC
Source organism: Cocleimonas sp. (assembly GCA_036960615.1). GTDB lineage: Bacteria > Pseudomonadota > Gammaproteobacteria > Thiotrichales > Thiotrichaceae > Cocleimonas. Next base: position 14,342 of record JBALXO010000082.1, read on the forward strand.
TGTTTCAGTACTTGCAGCTAAAACAGAAAAAGTGAGTATTAATCCACTCATCAACGTAAGCGTGGCTAATAATGTTTTCATTTATGATCCTTTTTTAATTTGAGATTGAATATGTAATTAGAAATATGTAGTTAATGAACTAGCTAGTATTTAAGACCAGCTTAACAAGTTTTAGTTTCCGTTACGTTGGGGGAAATGCGATTCTATAGGAAGTTGAGGTATGGGGAAATGTTTTGTGATAAACGTATGGGATTTACGGTTATAGTTAAGAAATGGGTTTAAACGCCCCTACTTTTTAATGCTTTTTCTATTTAATTGATACTGGCCCCTTTAATCCTATTCAACCGCAGGTACAAAAAAAGCCTACTTAAATTTGCAGGCTTTCTTAAAATAATTCAATTAGCATTACCCCTCATATTTACTTAAAACTGAGAGAGAAAATAGTATTTCAAGGGACTTGTTTCATTAGTTCAGGCCAGTAGCCATCTGCTTTAACAATATTTCCAGGCTTATCCTTTACCCAAATACTACGCACGCTTTTACTATAGTTTAGGTACAGTTTATTATTATGAATCGTCCACGCTTCAGGGTCTGTTTTAGCTATAGAGTTTTTACTCGCTGCAAAAGCACAAAAACCTCCATATTGTGGTAAGTATGCTTCAGGGTTAGCCAAAAACGCCTGTTTGTGTGCGTCACTTGAAAGCGCCCATTTGTTACCTTTATAATCGACGGTAAACTCCTTTTTCCCTTTAACAGGTTTGCTCATAGTGAAATAAGCCACGGGATCATAACCCTTAATTGCAAGCCCGTTAGAATCTACATTAACGCCATTTGCTGCGAATACAGGATTAATAAAAAACATCAATGAAAGTAATAACGTTAGCGTAAAGAGATAAAAAATCTTTAAATGATTAGTTGGATTCATAACTGGTGTTTTTATGTTCATGTTCATATTTATATTTCCTGATGCTTCATTAATTTAAAAACTCTTAACGAATCTAAGTATTTATTAAGTTGTTTAATCTTGTAGCATTTATACGTCAAATTAAAAAATTTAGATTCATTCAGGCTTTTTAATTAATCCCCATCTAAAATAAACAAAGTGCAATCTGCATTTTCAGTGCGTATTGGTTTTACTGGCGCATACTCTTCAGAATCCACAAACGCTCGTGCACTTTTACTATCGGGAAATTCTATAATTACCACGCGCGTTGGTGTCCATAAGGTATCTTCGATGACATCAAGAGTTCCACCTCTGGCACGATAAACACCACCGTATTTTTCAGCAATGGGTTTCGCCAGCATTTTGTACTTATCATACATAGCAGAATCTTTGATTTGGGTATCGACAATAAGAAAAGCGCTCATAGTATTCTCCTTTAATTGAAACAAAATAGTTAGATTCAATTAAAGGATAGTAGAGTTGGTTAGATAAGACAAAAAATGTGATTAGAAAAGCACACCCCAACTTTTATAGACT
>JBALXO010000083.1:0-4711 GCA_036960615.1 Cocleimonas sp.
GCAGTAGACTGTTAATCTATTGGTCGCTGGTTCAAGTCCAGCTCGAGGAGCCAATCTTATTTTTACTTCCTTTTTCGTTGAATCTCTCCTAGAATTAACCCTATTATTTCTATGCTTTTAAGCAGTAGCCAAAGGAAGGGCAATGATTAGCTATATCCTAAATGCGCCTCGAACAACTAAACGATTAATATCTATCGCATATGATTTTTTAGCAATCCCCTTATCTATCTATCTAGCTTTAGCACTTAGACTTGATACGTTAATACCCGATATCTCACCCGAACTTGCTTCAAGCATGGCCGTAACTACTGTCGCCTCGATTATCATATTTATAAGAATAGGCCTATATAGAGCGGTAGTACGCTTCATGGCTGAAAAAGCATTCGCCAGCCTACTTATAGGCAGTGGCTTATCGGCTCTAACGTTTGCGACCAGCTCATTTTTATTGCAAGCTGAAATCCCTCGCTCGACCATTATAATTTATCTCTTCAGTTTATTAATATTTATCGGCACTCCACGCTTATTTATTCGAGCCATCGTAATTCAATTATCAAAAAGTGGCACAGAACCTGTTCTTATTTATGGCGCAGGACACCAAGGCATAGCACTTGCCAACTCTTTAATGAACAGCGATACCTATCGCCCTTGCGCATTCATTGATGACAATAAAAAGAAACAAAAAACAGTAATTCATGGCCTAAAGGTATTCCCAGCCTCAATGCTGGACGAATTACTCGAAGGCGGCAGTCGCAAGAAAGTTCTACTGGCCCTTGGTAGCGCATCCAGCTCGACCCGAAAACGTTTACTCGAGCAACTCGCCTGTAAAAAAATTGAAGTACTAACCACACCCTCGGTAAATGACATCGTTAGTGGCAAAGCTAAAATCGAAGAAGTAAAAAAAGTCGAAATTGAAGACTTGCTAGGGCGCGACCCAGTATCACCTCTCACGGAATTGGTTCAGCAGTGCATTACCGATAAGGTAGTTGCCATCACTGGTGCAGGGGGATCTATTGGTTCAGAAATTTGCCGCCAAGTAATCCTTCAAAAACCGACTAAATTAATATTAATTGAACTCAATGAATTCAGCCTCTATTCCATCGAACAAGAGCTGAATCAATTAAAAGAAATACAAGGATTAGAGCTGGATATAATCTCAATCCTTGGCTCAGTACAAAAAGAACACCGCTTAAAAACAGTCTTCGAGACCTTTAAAGTAGAAACTGTTTACCATGCCGCAGCCTACAAGCATGTCCCAATGGTTGAACACAATGTCGTTGAAGGTGTGCGCAATAATATCTTCGGCACTTGGTATTGCGCAGAAGCAGCTATTAAAGCCCAAGTTAAAAACTTTGTATTAATCAGCACCGACAAGGCCGTACGCCCTACCAACGTAATGGGAACCTCAAAACGTGTTGCCGAATTAGTTTTACAAGCTCTCGCCAAGCGCCAAGAAGATACCCGCTTTACCATGGTACGCTTTGGCAATGTATTAGGTAGCTCCGGCTCGGTAGTACCCTTATTTCATCGTCAAATTCAGCAAGGTGGCCCCATAACAGTTACTCACCCTGATATAATTCGTTATTTCATGACAATACCTGAAGCGGCACAGTTAGTTATACAAGCAGGATCAATGGGGAAAGGTGGAGATGTGTTTGTATTAGATATGGGCGAACCGGTAAAAATTACCGCTCTTGCCCGCAAGATGATCCACTTATCTGGCCTTAGTGAAAAACACGAACAAAACCCAAATGGCGATATAGCAATTGAATATTCAGGCCTACGCCCAGGCGAAAAGCTCTATGAGGAATTATTAGTCGGTGACAATGTTGAAGGTACAGAGCACCCAAGAATAATGACAGCTAACGAAGTGCATTTAAGCTGGCCAGAAACTCATAATTTACTTAATCGTTTAGATAAAGCCTGTCATGAGTTTAATGTAGATGATGTTATTGATTTATTACTTGAAGCCCCTGCTGCGTTTAATAAGCAAGGGGATTGCCCTGACTGGGTGAGAAACGCTTAAACCTTTCACTCAAAACGTATATAAACAGAGATAGAGTTATTTAACTCTATCGCCAGCTCCTCTTCCTACAACTGTCTGCAAGATGAATTTAAAGTAATTAGCCAAAGATATTTCACTAATCATTTTCGCATCTGTTTTAGCTAATAACTCAGGTGTAGACATATCAATATCACTCACCTGAGCTAACCCTGTAATACCAGGGCGTACTAAAAAGACACCTTCTCTCTCACGAGCCTTAGTAAGCTCCTCTTGATTGAATAATCCCGGGCGTGGCCCAACCAAACTCATCTCCCCCTTTAATACATTCCAAAGCTGAGGCAATTCATCCAGCTTAGTTTTGCGAAGAAAGCCACCCACCCTAGTAATAGACGCAGTACTGGCCAAATGACTGGCAACAGAAGCGGTATCAACTGACATTGTTCTGAACTTTACAAGAGTGAAAGGCATTTTATTACGCCCAACACGCACTTGACGAAATACAGGCGAGCCAGTATCAAGTAGACCAATAAGGTAAATTAACAGTAATACAGGCGAGCCAAAGAGCAAACCTAATAATGAAAATATAAAATCTAAAATACGTAACATACATACTCAATTATTTAAAACAGCGACGAATGCCTTCTTCAAAAGAAACAGGCGGTTTCCAACCTAGGGTACTTTTTGTATGACTAATATCAATCTGAAGATTACTAGACATTCTATCTATAACCGATGCCTTTCCCAACAAACCCGCAAAGAACCTTAAAATACGAATAGGAACAGGTAACAAAAAAGGTGTTTTACCCGCTGAAAGTATCATTGATCTTAATAAGTGTGATGTTGATACATCATTATCATCACTTACTAAAAATGTTTGATTCGCTGCTTTAGGGTGATCAATACAAGTGATTATCAAATCAACGAGGTTATCGATGCCAACTAAACTGCGTTTATTATCCATTGCTCCCAAAGGCAAAGGAAGATTATTTTTAGCCAGAGCGGTAAGTTTTCCAAAATTGCCAGGAGCGTTAGCAGCATAGACTAAGGGTGGACGAATTATTACAATCTCCATTCCCGTTTCCTTTGCTATTTTTTGCAATCCAACTTCTGCTTCATACTTAGATACAGCATATGGTTCTTGTGGGCTGGGTGCGTCATCATATCTAAAAGGTTTTCTCGAACCCAGACCATTAACTCCAATACTACTTATAAAAATAAAACGTTTAATACCACTCTCTGCAGCTTGGCGTGCTAAATTTATTACTCCATCAGTATTCACCTTTCGATAAGCATAAAGCTGATCTGAGCTATCAGAAATATTTTGCTGATGTGCTCTCCCTGCTAAATGCACGACATAATCAATATCTGAAAGCAATGGAGACCAATCAGTTTGAGCATCGATGAGTGGTACAAAGTATTCATTTCTCCCAATTTTATCTATATTTCTAGAGCTACACACAACGGAATAGTCGATTAAACAATATAGATTCTGCAATAGGTTTTTGCCAATAAAACCTGAACTGCCTGTTAAAAGAATTTTTCTATTCAAAATACTGTACCTAAGCTAGTAAAATAAGTCTGAGTAATACACATTCTTACTAAAGCATGTATTTAGTATTATATAAATACTGGACTGTCAACTTTCTTTGATTCAATGAATTACGACTCAAAATTGGAATTTAATTAGTAATGGAACAAATATCGCCTATACAATACAACACACCTCCCATGAATATAAATATTTATAAAGTATTAAAGTAAAGCTAACTTCTATAATTATCTTTATTAGTCAAAAACCAATTATAAGTTGAAGTGATACCTTGCTTAAGATCAATTGAAAATTGCCAGCCTAGCTCTTTTAAAGCATCAACATTCATCAACTTCCTCGGTGCGCCATCAGGCTTATCCGCATCAAAACTAACTTCACCCTGATAACCAACAACCTCAGCCATCGTCAAAGCCAATTCAGCAATCGTACAATCCACGCCCGTACCCACATTAATGTGAGACAGCATATCTTGAGTGCAACTTTCATACACTTCTTTAGATACATTCATCACAAAGATACTAGCAGCGGCCATATCATCAACGTGCAAAAATTCACGCATCGGCTTACCAGAACCCCAAACAATCACCTCAGGCGTATTGTTTAACTTAGCTTCGTGGAAACGGCGCATTAACGCAGGAATTACATGGGAGTTTTCAGGATGAAAATTATCATTCTCACCATACAAGTTAGTCGGCATCACGCAGCGGTAATTGCGACCATACTGGCGATTATAAGATTCACATAATTTAATACCGGCAATCTTAGCAATCGCATAAGGCTCATTAGTCGGTTCTAACGTCCCCGTTAATAACGAACTCTCCGACATCGGCTGTTCAGCCAACTTAGGATAAATACAAGAAGACCCTAAAAACAAAATATCGTTAACATTCGCCAAATGAGCAGAATGGATAATATTGCTTTGAATCATCAAGTTTTCATAAATAAAATCAGCAGGATACATATTATTAGCAACAATACCGCCCACCTTAGCCGCCGCTAAATACACTTCATCGATATTCGCAGACGCAAAAAAATCCTGAACATCAGCCTGACCTAACAAATTAAGCTGAGAACGATCACGAACAATAATCTCTAACTCAGCACCTTCAGCGATCTGCTGCTCAAGTTGACGAACAATAGCAGAACCAACCATGCCTTTA
>JBALXO010000083.1:4721-15639 GCA_036960615.1 Cocleimonas sp.
ATGGCCAGCAACAAAAATCTTCTTCATTAGATAATCCAAAAGTGAACTGAAATACAAAAAACAGAAAGGAATAAACGACTGGAAAGAAATTCACCACCGAAGCATCGATGGTGAATAAAACTTAGGTTTTAACCGCTCAAAGCAACGCTTACATCAAAGCCGTGCCTTTTAAGCAAGGCATGCTGCTTCGCTTTAGCCAAATCATTCTGCACCATTTCAGCACACATTTCTTCAACCGTAATCTCAGGAGTCCAACCCAGTATCTTCTTAGCCTTAGAAGGATCACCTAATAAGGTTTCAACTTCTGCAGGGCGGAAATACTTAGGGTCTACCTGAACAACAACGTCACCTTTCTTAACGCTAGGGCAAAGATCGCCAGAAATGCTGTCGACTATGCCTTTCTCTTCAATACCTTCGCCTTCAAAGCTAAGAGTAATACCCAATTCTTTAGCCGAAAGCGTCACAAACTCACGTACAGAGATTTGTTTACCCGTAGCAATAACAAAATCATCAGGCTGGTCTTGCTGCAGCATCATCCACTGCATACGAACGTAGTCTTTTGCATGACCCCAGTCACGTAACGCATCCATATTACCTAAAAACAAACATTTTTCTAAACCTTGAGAAATATTGGTCAATGCCCGTGTAATTTTACGAGTAACAAACGTCTCACCACGGCGTGGCGATTCATGGTTAAACAAAATACCGTTACACGCAAACATGCCATAAGACTCACGGTAGTTAACCGTAATCCAATAAGCGTACATCTTAGCAACCGCATAAGGAGAGCGCGGGTGAAACGGCGTAGCTTCAGTTTGTGGAATCTCTTGCACTTCACCATAAAGTTCAGAAGTAGACGCCTGATAAAACCGAGTCTTTTTCTCTAAACCTAAAAAGCGAATAGCTTCTAAAATACGAAGCGCGCCCATAGCATCAACATCAGCCGTATATTCAGGTGCTTCAAACGAAACCGCTACGTGAGACTGAGCACCCAAGTTATAAACTTCATCTGGCTGAACATCTTTAATAATACGCGTCAGGTTAGAGGAGTCAGACAGATCGCCATAATGTAAAAAGAAGCTTAAGTTTTCTTCATGGCTATCTTGATAAATGTGGTCAACACGTTGTGTATTTAACGAAGATGCACGACGTTTAATTCCGTGTACCTCATATCCCTTTTCCAATAGAAGCTCAGCTAAATATGAGCCATCTTGGCCCGTTATTCCTGTAATTAAAGCTATTTTCATTTTATTGATTCCTTAACTCAAACCTTTCAAAATAAGTAGACATATGCAAAAGTAATACACTAATGTAAACAAAGTAATAATCGACTAAATTTCCATTCGTACTCATGTAAAAAAATACGAATACAATGAAAGCAACATAATATTTATTAACGCCACATGATATTTTTTTTATTACAAAAATCAAACCAACAGCATATACAACATAACCAAAATTATACACTAACTCCAAATGTATGTTATGGAACGACCCTAGAAAACCAGTTAAGTCGGCTAAATGTTGATTTGCTTTTCCTGCTCCGTGACCAAAAGCGTTAATACCATTAACAACTACAAGATCATATACCTTCCCTCTCCCTCGTAGTAACTCATCACTCAACAGGAAGTAAACTCCAACAGGAAAAAACACAATAATCAACAAAATTAATTTATTAAGAAATAACAGTATCTTATATTTTTCAATAAAATTAGCATAAATATATAGATATATTAAACTTAGTATCATCGTTCTTGAATTAAAACATAGAACAACAAAAACAGCTAACAGCATAAAAATGAAAGTCCATATGTCCCTAGACTGTTTCGGTGCAACAACATACAGCAAACAATAAAAATATGGATATAAAGCTAACTGAACACCATCATATACATACTCGCGTGGCCCTTTATCTAAAAAAACACTTTCAAATCTTATGTGATTATAAAGAAGGTATAAATTACTATCTTGACGATGAAGGTAAGTCACCGGATCAATAAGCGCTTGAATTACATTACCAAACCCGGACGATACAGCAATTGTTGCTAATACGAGAAAAAAGACTATTAATGAGTATATTCCCAATGAACGAAAAATAGCTAAGAATACTTTCTCACTAGCATGTGCCCTCTCCAAAAAAGTAGTTTGAGCGATATAAAGAGCAACTGCACCGATTAAAATAAAAAGATATTTCAGATCGCTGCCATTTAATAAAACAAAACAAAACAAAACAAACAACAATAATAATTTTGAGATGACACTATAAAAATTTTCAAACCCATAAATAATAACAAAGATCAAAAACAATACCAAATAAACAACAAGCACTACAACATAACCACTTACTTCAACGCCAAAATACAGCCTAAAAAACCTAAACGGTTGAGCTAAGAGAAAAAAAACAACGCTCACAAATACTACATAATTCACTCTTAAGTTAGATTTATAATTACTCATAAACCATGTCGCTCCAAGACCCTATTACGCCTATAAATATCAATTGGATTTGATACATATTTTATCAATAGCGACGAAAACACTGTCACAATAATTATGTAAAGCAGAGACAAATAAGATTCTCCTTGAAAATCTCGTAATATTAATGCACTACCACCAACTATCAGCATATGAGAAATATAGACTGGATATGATAACTCACCAATCATAGAGTCTATCTTGGATTTTTTTGAAACTTGAAAAAGCCAAGGAAGCAGTAGCACAGTACATAAATATAAAAACCACCCTCCTAAATTTCCAAAAAAATAACCATTTAAATTTCCAAAAAATATTATAAGTAATGAATAAAAAAACAATGCCGCATTCAAAACGCTCTTTCTTGGAGTCAATAATATTTTTTTAATTTTAAATGATAATACTCCTAAGAAAAAAAGTGATAATTCAGAAGGAAAAAACCTATAGGTCCAAGGGTCCTGATAATTATCAACTGTAAATATTACCGCGAACCTAACAATGAATCCCAACAAAATCATCAATATAATAGAAGGAATTCCTCTCCGTACGATAAATGGAGCTATTAAATAAAACATAAGTTCTAAGCTTAGCGTCCAAGCCTGCGGTATAACTAAAAACTTATAGAGTGGAGGATTAGTCAATCTAAAATCTTGTGTGAAATACAGACTCTCACTCTCTAATGAATAACCTGTAAACATCATAATATCTTGACCAAAAATAATAATATTGGACATCACCTGAAAAAATATAGCTGTAAAAGACATATACTCCCAATAATCCAAGAAATAAGTCAACTTCCCCCAATTATCAAAGAGCAAGCCAGAAAACATACTTAATATAAGCGTTAGAATTAAAACCACCCAATAAATGGGATAAATCCTTAGTGCTCGATTAGAAATAAATAAAAAATAATCACGACTGTTATATTTTTCATTCAGCACCATCGCCATATAAAACCCAGATATAATAAAAAATATCTGAACAGCCATATAACCACCAACCAGTGTAATCCCAAAAACACTCGTTGAATGAGCAATCACAACAGATAATGCTAGTAAATATCTTAATACACCCACCTAACTACTCCTCAGAAAAAATTTCTTCATACTTATATCTCATTGCTTCCCAAGTATTATTCTTAGCAAACTCAATCGAATTTTGAACACTTTTCTCATAGGATGCAATAGCCTTAGGTAATTTGAGGTCTATTTCAGATATATCGTCATATACGATGCCATAATTATTTTCAATATTATAACTATTGAAAAATGGTGTGTTTTTACAAATTACAGGAAGACCAAAGCTAAACGCATCCTTAAGGGGTCCTGCACCTCCAGCATAAGTACTAGGATATGGTAACAATAAAAAATCAGCATCAATAAATTCTTTTTTCATTTCCTCATCAGAGATGTAAAAATCAAGAAATTCAACGCCTTTCATTACAAATTTTAAAACGCGCCTATCCTGAACCTTACCAACCACTCTCACTTCAAAACACTCACTTCCAACAACATTTAATTCCTCCATGAATTCAAACAAACCCTTATCCTGCCTTACAATTCCAAAAAATAAGAGTTTTATTTTTTCACTTCCTCTCGGATTTATTCTATTCACACCCAGTATATTTGGCGATGGGTACTCTATAAGGCTAACCTTAGAAATAGGGTACTTTTTCTTAAAAGCCGAATAATGATATTGAGAATGCACGACAAAATTGACATTAAAGAAATAATTAACAAAGCCAATAGCAAAAAAATATATTTTACGCTGAAAAAGTATAATCAAATTTTTCAAGTAATTATTTGAACACGAAGGTTCTATTGAATGGATTGTAATGATGAATTTATTGATTTTCAATAAATAATAAAAAGGGCTAAAAACTAGAAAAGACACAGGCTCAAATTCAATTAAGTGAACATTAAACTTTCGCTTTAATAAAATAAGTTTACTTATCAATAAAAAGTGACCAGCAAAAGAATTAAACAACCTAAATATTGAAAACCAAAAAAAATCACCTTGATTTGCTTTCAACCGTAAGTTTAATTGGACATCATTAACATTAGCCTCTTTATTTCCAATCGCAACACCCTTCACTCCTTTACCCAGTAGTAAATTATTATAATACTGCTTATAGTGGCCATTCCAAGAATAGTAAGGCTGTAATATATAACTAACTTTTGTCATTTAAGACCTCGAAAAATTTTTCTACATGGTAGCTTTTACGTGATGAATACACTAAATCTGGATTGATTTTTGGTTGATACTTCTCTTTCAGGTAAGAAATAAATTTATCCTGAAGAGCGGGATCACTTTCCTTAATACTTTCATCAATGGCTTCTGACAGTGTTGATTTTTTTGACACCCAAGCATGAGCAATTCCTTGTATTGCATAATAGGCACTCCCAAGGACTAATACAGGGCGGTTTGCTTCTATCGCTTCTACACCAACTGTAGAATTTATAGTAATTACAAGATCAGAATTACTTATTAACCATTTTGTTTCAAGATGCTTGACAAAATAGACATTCGAATAAAACTCATTATCAAAGTAGATTTTATTGTATTTAGCTAGCGGGTGCGGCTTTACAACAAGCAAGGTTTTAAATTTATTTTTATTATCATTTTCTACTATTGATTTCCGAATATCATTTAACAACTTATACTGCCTCTCATCGCCAGTATAGTTTAATAAAAGCTGGGTATCTTGTGGAACTTGCAAAGGTAAAAAAACAACCCTATCGTATTCTTTTAACCTCCCCTCAAGAGACACTGTCTCACAATCAAACAAGTAATTATTTTTTTTAAAATTTGATTTAACAACTCCCGAATAGTTTTTAATGGTTTTATAGTTTATAAAATATAACAACCTATCAATTACTTTATAAAGATAATGAGTTGATATGAATTTTTTTCTATCTATTATTACTTTTTTACTATCACCCTCATCACAGGACTCTAATTGATTTTCACTCACTGATTCATAGCTTCTGTAAAAATCAGATTTTCTTGACACTGAGTTATCAAAATTAACGCCCCTACTATCAATGGTAATATAACCAGGTCGAAAAGCCCCCATTTCATAGTAAATTGTTTTTATCGAAAGCTCTCTTGCCACATCAAGAATAGTTCCATCCAAGTAATTCAATCCATTCCATGTAACTACGCAGTCAATATTCAAATCAACTAACTTTTCACTTACAGCATCACGTAATAACTTCTGATTTTTTAATATTCTCCTCAACTTTATAGATTTAAAGTTAGATCTATATAGATCCACATAACTTTCAAACCTGGAAAATTCTTCTGAGTAATCAACGTCGGAATTATCAATAGATGCTACATTATATAGAGATAATGACTCACACTTAACACCAATATTTCGGAAAGCTTTTTTATAAAACATATCTTCTGCAATGCTATAACCAGCTATGTAAACATTTTCAAATCTTTTCGATTCAGAAAGGTGCAAAAATACATCTTTATATTGAGTTAAGAATAGAACGTTCATACCTTATCAACCTATAAGTATAAAATAAAAAGAAAATGGCTACAGGTACATATGAGAAAATCAGCACCAATGAAACAATTGACATAGCGATAACGACACTAGTAATATTCATTAACAATAATGTAACATACAGGGTGACCATCATTACTATAGATAAATACACACTATACTCTGGCTCACCATCAGCATCCTTCATGACCATAATAAATCTATACATAACCTCCAGAATCACTATTGCAATAATATACCATAAGTTAATCGATAGCAGCTTATCAACAATCGGAATACCACTTAAGTATTCTTTAATGATCCCTAAGAAAACAACACCTAGACAAAGTAAAAAAGATAGAATAATTAAATATTTTATTATTCTAATAAAATATAAACCTTGAACCTTCCCTTCTAACTTTCTCTTAATTATGTCCTTAATCCAAAATACCTGCAATGGAAAATATAAAACATAGCATAGTGCATTTACTACGTCTCTAATCAAAGAATACAAACCAAATTCTGAATTTGACATAACATTAGAAAACAAAAATCGTTCAAAATACTTCAAGCCAAATGTCGAAACTTGTGATACGTAAATTTTTACTAAATATTTAAAGTCAAAATCAAACTTTATATTTTCGAACCAATCAATATTTAGGAGTACTAATATAAAAACCCCTAATGAACATAACCCATATGAAAAAACTAGAGCATCGTACCCACCACCAAGACTAACCACAGAAAGAAATAATACTAAATAAACACAGCCTCTAACTTTTGCAACATTTTTAGGCTTGGAATCTGCAGTACATATATAACTTGATAAAGTTATATAATAATAAAACATATAAATTGAAAACAACAACATGTCATAAACGAAATAAATTATAAAACCAGAAGTCAACCCTAATAGAACTGACAGGATTTTCAACCCTAATACTGCATTGACCTTAGTCGCTGAGGCTCTAACCATACCAGGACCAAGGCCAAACATAAAAATAAAAACCAAAAATTGAGAAAGTACAATATTAATCGAATATTCACCATAGAAATCCACAGTTTCGCTAGATGTAATAACATAAATTAAAAAAAACCGAATAACTAATTCAAAAATATTTGATAAAGCTAAAAACGCCACACTAATTCACCTTGTAAAATCACCATTTCCTAGAGACCTTGTACACTTTCCCCAAAACTGAAATAGGTAACAACCTTGAAAAACAACGCATCATTGAATAAGCAGTAATATAATTATCATACCCATACACTTCCCTCTTGAGCTTAAGTAATTTCAATTCACTTCGAATATATTTTACGCCCCTCCGCCTGCCAAGCATCATATGACCAGCTCTTGCCTTAACCAAAGGCAACTCAATATTCATCATCCCTACTTTATTGTTTATTAATCTTAACCAAAGATTATAATCCTCCATAAAGTCATGTTCTACATACCCACCTGCTTCTAAAATATTTCTTTTTTTATACATGACAGTCATATGGTTAAAAGGATTACGTAATCGGGAATAAAGAACTATAGAACCTGTATTAACAGGAACTTTTCTGGAAGAAATAATACGTTCCATCCCCTCTGAATATTCATCTATATTAGAACCACAAATAACTAATTCAGGATCTTTTTTAAATTCGATTAACTGCTTTGAAAAGCGTAAATGGTCACAAATATCATCCGTGTCCATTCGAGCCACCATTTCGTTCAAACACGACCTCAACCCTATGTCAAGAGCCTTACCTAACCCCACATTTTCCTTCAACCTTACGATTTTTATCGGCAATATTTCCGACCAAGAACTTACAGTCAAGTACAACTCATCTGTCAATGGCCCATCAAAAACGATGACGACTTCACTAGGTTGAACTGTCTGCCTTTTAATACTTTCTAAGCACTCGCTTAGATTCCTAGGCTTCTCCTTACTATATAAGGACATTAACACCGAAAATTTCAAAAGCAACCCTCTAAAACAATATTAATCATTACCAAATAAGTACGGGGATAAACCTTACCCTGTACGTCTTTAATACCTTCCGCAGCCTATTAGCCACAGTTACATTGGACACTTGTTTAAATTCATTTAAATTTTCAATTACTTTTTAATTAAAAAATCCTCACTATCAAAAGTCGGCTCATAAATAACTACCTTAATGTCTTTCGCTTTAATACGTTTCATTATGCCTTGTATCGTAAAAGCGATAAAATCATCAGAACCATACGTCATTACCAAACAATAAACACCCACAACTTTAGGATTTCGTTTTATATTCGCATCAGTAATATTATCTTTACCAGTTGTATTAGCATCGACAATGGCACGTATCATATCATTTAGTACATCTTTAAAATTTTCTAATAACTGCTTGGCATACTTCGGCAAGCAATAACCACCACACCCAAAACCTGGGTTGTTGTAATGGTCACAAATACGGAGTTCTAACCGATCTCTTCGACAATATATTCATGTCCAAAGCATTAGTTTCAGCATAACTGTCTAACGCATTAAAATAGGCAACACGCATAGCGAGGTAAGTATTTTAGAATAACTTAACAGCCTCTGCTTCTGTCGAATCAGTAAAGAGAGTATCAATATTTCCTTTGATGGCACCTTGAGCTAGCAGACTTGCAAAACCCCTGCACGCTCAGATTGCTCTCCCACTACAATTCTTGAAGGGTGTAAGTTGTCATAAAGGGCCTTGCCTTCACGTAAAAACTCTGGAGAGAATAGTATATTATCGCACTTTAGCTCTTCTTTAATTCGGGCAGTATAGCCTACAGGCACTATCGATTTAATGACCATAACCGCATTAGGATTAATGCTCATCACCGTCTTAATAACCGATTCAACGGTTGAAGTATTAAAGGAGTTATTTTCAGTATCATAATCTGTCGGTGTGGCGATCACGACATAATCTGCGCCTTTATACACTAGCTCTTGATCCAATGTGCGGTAAAGTTTAGATCTTTTTTGTAAGAAGTCTTCAATTTCAACATCAGCAATAGGTGATTGTTTGTTATTCAACTTTTTCAGCCACGATATCAACCGCCACAACCTCGTTGTGCTGGGCTAATAACATAGAGTTCGATAGGCCTACATAGCCTGTACCGGCAATAGTAATTTTCATTTTGTACCAAACACGCAAACCGTGCCCTATCATCTATACAGGTAAAATCTCTGAACATTTCACCATTGTTAAATACATCAATTGAATACTCTTCGAGAATAACCTCTAATGATATTCATAACCATTTGGATTTGTACTTTGCCAGTGCCAACTATCTTTTACCATCGCATTAACATCAAGTTCAGCTTGCCAATTTAAAAGTAATTTGGCTTTATTCACATCAGCATAACAAGCAGCAACATCTCCCGCTCTACGCTCAACCATACTGAACGATACTGGCTTAGCATTTTGTTCTTCAAAAGCCTTGACCAGCTGCAATACTGATAACCCGTTACCTGTACCTAGGTTTATTGCATTCACGCCACTCAAGCCATCCATCATCGCCTGTACTGCTTTCACATGACCCTTTGCTAAATCAACCACATGAATATAGTCACGCACCCCAGTTCCATCAATAGTCGGATAGTCACCTCCAAAAACATTCAATGTTTTTAGCTTACCCACCGCTACTTGTGCAATATACGGCATTAAATTGTTTGGTATTCCATTAGGGTCTTCACCAATCAATCCACTCACATGTGCACCGACTGGGTTAAAATATCGCAACAATGCAATAGACCAAGGGACTATTGAAGAATTCAGTCTATCTGATGCTTCCAAGTCACGATAAATATTTTCAACCATCAATTTACTAGCACCATAGGGATTAGTTGTTGAAAGTGACATATCTTCCGTTAGTGGTAATTTTTCTGGGTCTCCGTAAACAGTAGCGGACGAACTAAATACTAGCCTTTTAATACTCGCCTTTTCCATTTCTTGTGCAAGAACAAGAGATCCATACACATTATTGTCGTAGTAACTTAGTGGCTTCTCACAAGATTCGCCTACAGCTTTTAAACCTGCAAAGTGAATTACAGCTTCAATTTTATGATTATTAAAAATGGATTGTAAACACGTTCGATCTCGAACATCACCCTCGACAAAAGTGATTTTTTGTCCTGTAATCTTTTCTACTCGTACAAGTGATTCTGCCTTGCTATTAGATAGATTATCCAATACAACAACGTCAAAACCAGCAGTTATAAGCTCCACATTGGTATGACTACCTATATAACCTGCACCGCCCGTTACTAATATTTTCATTTGAAATTTTTCAGCCTTAATTAAAAAAGTAACCAGGAGATTTCGGCCCAATCGCCCACCTGAGACTCCCCAGCACCACGCTATCTAGATATATAAAATAGAATGTAAATTAATCCTGCAAGCTATTGACAATATCGATGCAAGTTTGCTGTGGATTATCAGCCTGCGTAATCGGGCGGCCAATCACCATATAATCACCACCGGCATTAACTGCTTGCAGTGGAGTCATAATACGACGCTGATCACCAGCTGCACTTCCAGCAGGGCGAATCCCGGGAGTAACTGTCAAGAAGTCGTTACCACACAAATTTTTAATCAATTCAATCTCTTGCGCACTACTTACCACACCGTCCATTCCAGACTGTTTTGATAATTTGGCTAAACGCTCAACCTGCTGCAGCGGAGTAACATCCAACCCTATGCCCGCTAAATCAGACTGCTCCATTGAGGTCAATACGGTAACCGCTATCAATAAAGGTTTATTATTTTTATTAGCAATAGCCTCTGCAGCTGCGATCATCATTCGTTCGCCACCAGATGCATGTACGTTTACCATCCATACTCCTAACTCTGCTGCGGCTGCAACTGCACCAGCACAGGTATTAGGAATATCGTGGAATTTTAAATCTAAGAAAACATCAAAGTTCAGTTTATGCAGCTGCTCTATAA
>JBALXO010000084.1:0-13673 GCA_036960615.1 Cocleimonas sp.
ATCGTTGTAAACAATGGTTGGTGTTTCTACAGAGACATTATCCAGAAGCTAAGCATCTATTTCATCGAATCAAGCGTTTGAAGAAAGCTGATGACGTTTTTACTGAGATTAAATCGTATCAAGATGAAGCATTAGTGTAGATATCTTCAATTATAAAAGAAGCTTAGAAATTAGTATTTGTAAAGTAAAAGAGACACTCCTCACCTTTTGAATAACAATTCGTTTTTGTATTATAAAAACGATTTAGGAATTTATGAAAAGCTCGATGCTTCTTTTTTAAAAGTGGCAAAAAGGTGAGGGGTGTCTTTTATCTTGTTTTTAAGCTCTTCTAGCTTTAAATGCTAAACAAACGTATTATACGCGCCCTTAATTATAGTGGATTAGTTCGGACTTATTATAGTGTCAAATTCTTTAGTGAAAATTCGTGATGTGCATTTCTCTTGGGACGGTAAGAGAGATATTTACTCGGGTGTCGATTTGGATATTCCCGAAGGTAAAATCACCGCTATTATGGGTCCAAGTGGCACGGGTAAAACGACCATGTTACGCCTTATTGGTGGCCAACTAAAACCTACTCAAGGTAGTGTCCAAGTCTCTGGAGAAGAAATCCCTAAGCTGAATCGTAAAGCTCTGTATTTAGCACGTCGTCGTATGGGCATGCTTTTCCAATCGGGTGCTTTGTTGACGGATTTAAGTGTTTTTGAAAACATCGCTTTTCCAATTCGAGAACATTACGATTTTTCTGAAACGATGATTCGCGACATTGTTCTCATGAAATTAGAACTGGTTGGGTTACGTGGCGCTCGCGATTTAATGCCATCTGAGTTATCTGGTGGTATGGCACGCCGTATTGCTTTAGCTAGGGCAATTGTGCTTGATCCATTATTGATGATGTATGACGAGCCTTTTACAGGCCTTGATCCTGTAACGTTAGGAACGATAGTGTCATTGATTAAAGAGTTGAATAGTGCATTAGGACTCACTAGTGTGATTGTTTCGCATGATATAGGTGAAACTTTCTCTATTGCCGATCATGTCTGTATTTTATCCGAAGGTAAAATCGTGGCAGCTGGATCACCAGAAGAATTAAAGAATTCAGATTCTGCCTTCGTACAACAGTTTGTGAATGGTCATCCCGATGGTCCGATGCCGTTTCACTATCCCGCTGATGAATATACGCAGGATTTATTGAAGGGTGATAAATCATGAATGGCGTAATTAATTTCATGCAAAGTACTGGCGCTTTTATTATCGATGGTTTGGCTGGTTTTGGTCGTTCAGTCACATTTTTAATTAGTGTTTTATTGGGTTTAAAAGATGTCATTCTTAGACCTAGATTATTAATTAATCAGATCTATTCGGTAGGTGTTTTATCTTTTACGATCATTTTCTTTTCGGCTATTTTTGTCGGGATGGTAGTGAGTCTGTTGGGTTATACCATTTTGGTAGATTTAGGCGGAAAAGAAGTATTAGGCTTACTGGTATCTTTAACCTTGGTTAGAGAGCTTGCTCCGGTACTAGGTGCTTTACTATTTGCAGGTCGTGCAGGTTCTGCATTAACCGCTGAAATTGGTTTAATGAAAGCAACAGAGCAATTGGCCAGCATGGAAATGATGGCCGTTGATCCGATACGTCGCATTGTTGCACCACGATTTTTTGCAGGTTTGATCTCTTTACCAATTTTAACCGTAATTTTTATGGCAGTCGGTGTTTACTCTGGTTACCTTGTGGGTAGTGAATGGAAAGGTGTTGATGCAGGTTCATTCTGGTCACAAATCCAAAATAAAGTAGAATTTAGATACGACATTATTAACGGGATAATTAAAAGTATCGTGTTTGCATTTGTAGTGACCTGGATTGCCGTTTATCAAGGTTATAACGCTATGCCAACATCTGAAGGTGTGAGTAGAGCTACAACCAATTCAGTAGTTTATTCGGCCTTAGCGATACTAGGATTAGATTTTGTCTTAACGGCAGTAATGTTCGCCAGTTAAGATTTTTTTCAACGTACATTAGAAAATATATTAAAAAGGTTCTGTTATGAATTCTTCAAAAAAAGTAGAAGTGTTAGTCGGTACGCTATTTGTGTTGGCTATTTTGGCGTTTATTTTCCTAGCGTTAAATGTGAGTAACTTATCGAAAATTAGTTCGTCGAAGGGTTTTAAGGTGACGGCTCCATTCAACAATATTGGAGGCCTCAGTACTAAAGCTAAGGTTACTATGTCAGGGGTTACAATAGGCCGAGTAACTCAGATAGCTTATGATAAACAAGCGTTTCAGGCGATTGTGACTATGACTATTGATCCACAATATGATTATTTACCTGAAGATAGCCAAGCTAGTATTTATACTGCGGGCTTACTAGGCGAGCAGTATATTTCTCTAGAGCCAGGTGCTGAAGATGCTTCGTTGGTAGAAGGCAGCAATATAGATTTGACCCAGTCGGCTATCGTATTGGAAGAAATTATCGGCAAAGTATTGGTAAGTCTGACTACGAAATAAAGTATTTAATGCAATCTATTATTATTTTTTATAAAACCTGAACTTATTTATCCAAAATAGAACTAAATACGTATATGAATATTATTCATTATGTATTTAAGGAAAATCCCAAATGACACAATTTAAAACCGCTTCATCACCATTATTATTTTTAGCATCATTTTTTATGATGTTGATTTTAAGTAGCTCTGTTTCAGCCAAAAATTCAGATATTGATGTAGCTGAAAAACATGTGGTAGATGTGACTACAAGAATTGCAAATTTGCTTGAGCAAAATAAATCACAGTATGTTAGTGATGAAAATGCATTATATGCCATGGTTCGTCGTGAAGTATTACCGTTAATAGATTTCAATGCGATGTCTAAATTAGCACTGGGTAAACATTGGAGAACGGCTTCTCCCGCTCAACGAACACGCTTCATAAGCGCTTTTCGTGAGATGTTGGTGAAAAGCTATGCCAAGACAATGATTAAATATACTGGTGCAAAAATTCGTTCAGGTAACTCGGCACCAAACAGAAAACCAGGTTACTTTCTGATTCGAACTATAGTGACGCCTCGAGGTAATTCTGCAATCAGCGCTAATTACAGCTTAAGAAAGGTTAATAATGATTGGAAGGCTTACAATGTGGAAATTGGTGGTATAAATTTAATCACAAACTTCCGAACTAATTTTACTCGTGAAGTGAGTGCTAAAGGCTTAAATGCTTTAATCGCAAGATTAGAAAAAGCAGGAAGATAAACGAGTATTGTAATGACTTCATTAGCTGCATCAAAAATAACAAAATCAGAGCAAGGTATGGAAATATCTGGAGCACTTGTCTTTGCAAGTGTCTCTGATTTATTGGAACAAGGTAATCAGCAACTTAAGCAACATCAAGATGAGTCCACTTTTGTGATTAATTGCAAAGCAATGGATCGTATTGATAGTGCGGGTATTGCCTTACTCATTGAATGGCAACGCCAATGTAAAGATAAGAATCAAACGTGTCGTTTTGAAGCCTTACCTAAACAGGCCAAAGCACTTATTGAAGCTTATAAATTACAATCATTTATTTTAGCCTAGCAAACACTAACATCGTTTAAGTTATTCTCTTAAGCCTCTAAAATTACATTATTTTGTAAAAAAATGTTAAAAACTGACTGATCCTCTATTAATTGGATGATTAGTGGTGCACATCCGCTTAATAATTCGTTATCATGCCTCCTTTTGCAGTAAGACTGGACTTTTTATGCAGGTTTTTCAAATCGAAGGTGGAACACCACTAGATGGTGAAGTAATAATATCTGGTGCTAAAAATGCGGTACTTCCTTTACAGGCTGCAGCGTTATTAGCCGATGGTAAAATGACGATTCGAAATGTTCCTCGTTTAAAAGACGTGGCGACTCTAGCCAAGCTTCTTGAAGGCATGGGCGTAACGGTCAATATTGATAAAGAAAATAATATCAGCACCGATACCTCAACCATAAAAAACCAGATTGCTCCTTATGAATTAGTTCGTACCATGCGCGCTTCTATTTTGGTTTTAGGACCTTTAGTAGCACGATATGGTTATGCCGAAGTATCACTACCTGGCGGTTGTGCTATTGGTAGTCGACCAGTAAATATTCATCTTACAGGTTTAGAAGCTATGGGTGTTGAAATCACTGTTGATGAAGGATTCATTAGAGCTAAATGTGATCAGCTAAAAGGCGCAAACATCGTAATGGAAGCAGTAACCGTAACGGGTACTGAAAACCTCTTAATGGCTGCCGTATTAGCTGAGGGTACAACTACTTTAGATAACGCCGCACGTGAGCCAGAAGTAGTTGATCTTGCTAATTGTCTAATTAAAATGGGCGCAAAAATCACGGGTGCAGGAACTAACACCATTACTGTTGTAGGCGTTAAAAAATTAAAAGGTATTGATTACTCAGTACTTCCGGATCGTATCGAAACAGGTACCTACCTTGCTGCTGCTGCCATAACAGGTGGCCGAGTTAAATGTTTAAATGCTGCACCTGATACTTTAGATGCGGTACTTCAAAAATTTAGAGATTGTGGTGCCAGTGTAGAAAAAGGCGATGATTGGATTGAACTTGATATGCGTGGACGTCAGCTCAAATCGGTTGATATTCGTACCGAGCCACATCCTGCATTTCCAACTGATATGCAAGCTCAGTTTATGGCAATGAATTGTGTTGCTGAAGGCATCAGCGTTATCGTTGAAACCATCTTTGAAAATCGCATGATGCATGTTGCTGAATTAATGCGTATGGGTGCTAATATCCGTCTAGAAGGTAATACTGCAATAGTTGCAGGTATGCCTTCATTACGAGGCGCGCCAGTGATGGCGACAGATCTAAGAGCTTCAGCGTGTTTGATCTTAGCGGGTTTGACTGCGAAAGGAATCACCATTGTTGATCGTATTTATCATACTGATCGTGGTTACGAAGATATTGAAGGAAAGCTGACAGGCCTTGGTGCAAAAATTAAGCGTATTGTCACTTAAATATTGTTACTAAAGTATATAGAAATATAAGAATGAAAAATAACTTAACCATCGCACTTTCAAAAGGCCGTATCTTTAAAGAGACGATGCCTTTGCTTGAAGCTGCGGGTATCAAAGCGCTTGATGATCCTGAGACTAGCCGTAAGTTAATCCTTGATACTAATCATGAAAATATTAAATTAGTTATCATCCGTGCTACCGATGTACCCGTATATGTTCAATACGGTGCTGCTGATTTAGGTGTTACGGGCAAAGATGTGTTAATGGAACATGGCGGCGAAGGGCTTTATGAAATGCTCGATTTAAAAATTGCTTGCTGTAAATTGATGACTGCGGGTTATGCTGATCGTCCCTTACCAGAAGGCCAACTTAAAGTTGCTACCAAGTTTGTAAACTGCACACGTGATTATTTTGCCAAGCAGGGCAAGCAAATTGAAATCATCAAACTCTATGGTTCTATGGAGTTAGCACCGATTGTGGGTTTAGCTGACATCATTGTAGATGTGGTTGATACGGGTAACACCTTGAAAGCAAACGGTTTGGTCCCATTAGAACATATGGCGGATATTAGTTCTCGAATAGTCGTGAACTCAGCCTCGATGAAAACTAAGCATGAAAAAATGCAAACTCTTTTAGATCAACTGAAACAAGCAGTTGAAGCGAAAGAACGATATTAAACTTTACAAAAGAAACTAAGCGAAACCAGACTATGAGCAACTTAAATACCACAACAGACGATTTACGTATTATGGAAGTCAAAGAAGTAGATTCACCAGCAGCCTTGATTGAAGATTTTCCATTAACGGATGATGCTGCAAAAACAGTGAGTATGGCTCGCCAAGAATCTCATAATATATTACACGGTGAAGACGATCGCCTAATAGTTGTCGTTGGTCCTTGTTCAATTCATGATACAAGAGCTGCATTAGAATATGCTGGCCGTCTAGCTACAATGCGCGAAGAATTAAAAGATGATTTACACATCATTATGCGTGTTTATTTTGAAAAACCACGTACTAGTGTTGGCTGGAAAGGTCTTATAAATGATCCTGATCTAACAAATAAATTTAATATCAACAAAGGCTTGAGAGTTGCACGTGAGCTTTTAGTTAATCTTGCAGAGCAAGGCATGCCAACGGCTACTGAATACTTAGATCTGATCTCACCACAATATGTGGCTGATTTAATTTCATGGGGCGCGATTGGTGCGCGTACTACAGAATCACAAGCGCATCGTGAATTAGCTTCTGGTATTTCATGTCCGATAGGCTTCAAAAATGGTACTTATGGTAATTTAGATATTGCGGTTAATGCGATTAAATCTTCATCTAATTCACATCACTTTTTATCAGTGACTAAAGAAGGACATTCAGCGATTTTTACTACTAAGGGTAATGAAGATTGTCATATCATCTTACGCGGTGGCCGTCGTCCAAACTATGATGAAGTTAGCGTAGGTGAAGCATTAGAAGAGTTGGGTAAAGCGGGGCTAGCACAAAACTTGATGGTTGATTTCAGTCATGCTAATAGCAATAAAGATTTCAAAAACCAGCCTAAAGTATCTACTAACATTGCGAATCAAATCTCAGGTGGGCAAAAAGGTATCTCAGGTGTAATGATCGAGAGTCATTTGGTTGAAGGCAATCAAAATGGTTCTGGCAAAACACTTGAAGAACTTACCTACGGTCAAAGTATTACTGACGCTTGTATTAATTGGGATGATACTGAAGTGGTATTGCGTCAATTAGCGGGTGCAGTGGCTAAACGTCGTAGTGCGTAGTTTTAACGTTACTTTCAATGCTTATTCAA
Source organism: Cocleimonas sp. (assembly GCA_036960615.1). Taxonomy (GTDB): domain Bacteria; phylum Pseudomonadota; class Gammaproteobacteria; order Thiotrichales; family Thiotrichaceae; genus Cocleimonas. The sequence continues at coordinate 6,804 of JBALXO010000084.1, forward strand.
AGTATGTGAATTAAACAATTATAAGAAGCCAAGGTATCATTAACTTGGCTTTTTTTTGGTGAAAATAATATGAATATTCAAAGATTAAACAGTACTGATATAGATTTTTGGAACAAGCTTGATAAACGTTTAGCGTGGGACAGTAGTTCGGATAAAGTAATTTTCGATACAGTAAATAGTATTTTAGCTGACGTTAAAAACAATGGTGACAGTGCGGTCATCGAATACACCAATAGATTTGATCGTATGTCAGTTAGCTCAATGGCTGAGTTAGAAATTCCTGCAGAACGTTTACAACAAGCGCTTGAAGCAATTACCCCTGAACAACGAACTGCTTTAGAAAAAGCCGCGGCTCGAATTAAAAGCTATGCGCAACATCAAAAGATGGATTCATGGAGCTATACCGAAGATGATGGTACGGTATTAGGTCAGCAAGTGACTGCTTTAGATCGTGTTGGTTTGTATGTGCCGGGCGGCAAGGCTGCTTATCCTTCGTCAGTATTGATGAATGCGATCCCAGCAAAAGTGGCGGGTGTACCTGAATTGATTATGGTTGTGCCAACGCCAGACGGCGAAGTGAACGAACTAGTATTAGCCGCAGCTGCGATTTCTGATGTTGACAAAGTATTCTCTATCGGTGGCGCGCAAGCAGTCGCTGCTTTGGCTTATGGTACTGATACAGTACCTCAGGTCGATAAAATAGTAGGCCCGGGTAATATCTACGTGGCTACTGCTAAACGCATGGTGTTTGGTACTGTGGGCATCGACATGATCGCTGGCCCTTCAGAGATTTTAGTGGTTTGTGATGGGAAGACTGATCCAGATTGGATTGCGATGGATTTATTTTCACAAGCTGAGCATGATGAAGATGCGCAATCTATCTTCATTTGTCCTGATGCTGATTTTATTGAACAAGTCGCGATTAGCATTGATAAGCTCATTCAAGAAATGCCGCGTGCAGAAATTATTAAAGCTTCAATGGAAGGCCGAGGTGCTTTTATTCAAGCTCAAGATATAGATGATGCAATTGCTATTATTAATCACATCGCACCAGAGCATCTTGAGTTGTCAGTAGAAAATGCGGATCAGGTCGCCAAGCAAGTACGTCATGCAGGCGCTATCTTTATGGGTCGTCACACATCTGAAGCATTAGGAGATTATTGTGCTGGACCAAATCACGTTTTACCAACCTCACGAACTGCGAGATTCTCGTCACCTTTAGGTGTATACGACTTCCAAAAACGTTCGTCTTTGATTGGCTGTTCTGCTGATGGAGCTTCTGAGTTGGGCAAAACTGCGTCTATTTTAGCGCATGGTGAAGGTTTAACTGCACATGCTAGATCGGCTGAATATCGTATTAAAGATTAAGTACTAAATATTAAACAAAAAAAGACACCTCCCACCTTTTTAGCACTTTTCCTAAGAAACAGCTAAAAAGGTAGGGGGTGTCTTTTTGTTATAGAAATTACTATTCTGTGTTAGCTTCTTGAAGCTCTGTCAAATACTTAAACAATAATCTAGAAGCCTTCGGTGGTTTATTCTGTTCAACTTCTTTAGTCGCATTACGGACTAACTGCCTTAGCTGTTGACGATCTGCCTGAATCTCGTCTACCAACGTATTTAATAAATCATTATCACCTGCAATCAATTGATCACGCCAAGCTTCTACTTGGTGAAACTCATCGTTCGCTTGTTCAATAGGTTGTGCAAGTATTCGTAGTTGTAACTGGATTGCTTCAATATCTTCCTCGGGCATGACACTGGAGATAAAACGAAGTTGTCGTTGTAACGCTGCTTTCTTCATTTTTTTGCCAGAAGTAATAGCGTCATACATGCGTTCTGATAAGGGAATGGTCTCAAATTTAGTAGGTACGAGTTCAATCAATTCACGCCCAAGATCATGCATCATCTTCATTTCGCGTTTAAGCGCGGTTTTATTGGGACGTTCTTTGTAAGGTAAGCCCGTGTGTGGGTTTATATCTTCGAGTTGGTAGGAATTATCTGTCATGCGCGTAGTTTAGCGCACCAAGGGGATTGATTTCTATGGTTTTTGAAAATAGATGTGTTTTGAAAGTTAAGGTTCTCAAAGGATTAAAGCCTCCGAGAACGTATAAATTCAGATACTAAAATTAACGACCACGAATATAGTTAGTCATCGCATTTAATTTAGGAGAGCGTGTCCCAGCTTTTTCTAACATAGGAAAATAGTTTCTATCATCAATCGCAGCAATACCATTGAAATGCATTAACATTCCACCACCCGCACGATTCCATGCATTAAGGTATTTAGAATAAGCTTTGCCCATTTGCGGATGACGATTAGCGTTAGCGAACATACTGAATATTTTTGGATCGTTAATTCTATGTCTACCATCTACTCGTAACAAATGTTGTCCACCTTCGTAGGCTAATAGCTTTACGCCGTATTTTTTGGCAATAGCCACATTTTTAACAACACGATCTTGAATCGCATTTTCAATCGCACCACCTTGATAAGCGTCTTTTGCCAGTCCGCCATTCATTATTTCTCTGAACAACTGATTTATGCCGTTATTGCCAGAAGCAGCCCAACGTTTAGCCAATGGGCGGTTCTCGATTTTTGCAATGTAATCACCAAAGTAGGGGGCAACTGCATAAGCGTCAAAATCTTTGAAACAATTACCGCCCGCTAATGGACAAGTCATTAACTCTTCTGCCATTTTTGGCGCAGATCCATAAGCTGACACCACACATACAGCTCGATTACCCAAATGTCGTTTGAAAATACGACACATTTCACGGCTGCGTTTAGCATTGAAATTAAGTGCTAAAAATAAACGACGTGTACCAACGTTTTCAATATCTAGTTTGCCGCGAGGCCATAGTTTTAAGGCTCTTCGTGTAGCGTCATGTGTAGCAGGATAAATCGAATTCCAAATTTCATTTGAATTTTCAATATAGACTTTCTGCCTTGGTTTAAGTCGTGCCTTAACTGTTTGCGCAAACTTATTATAGAAATCATTTGATGCTAAATGTGGCATTGAAAACCACGGATCAGCCTGACTTTGCGCAGCCAGATCCATCATCGTTTCAACGGGCATACCTGCATTGTGATTATAAAAAGCAGTCTGTGGAGTAGCGCGTTGATGCCATTCAGTTAGCTTAGTTAATTTAGTGTTCTGCCAAGGCATAAAACGAATAGAATTGAAGTTACGCGAGGTTTTTAAGTATTCTGGGTTAAACGTTTGGCTTCTATAAATCTGTGCGTACTTCTGCGGTATTACTTTGATATTGCGAATATAGTTTTTTGGGTTGATACGTGTAATGTGTAAACGTAAGTTACGTTTAGCGGTAACTAAATTGAAATCTATACGACCTGGTATTTGGCGAATAATCTGCACGTCACCTAGTACTTTAATATCAGCATCACCCTCATAACTAACAAAATGCTGACCAGTAGGAAAATTATCTGGCATATCCCAAATAGCATTGATTGAAGTATAAATAGGCGATTCGCCCTGAGCTGGTAATCGCGTTGGCCAGCCGTTTCTATCGACAGCAACTTTTTCTGACTCTTTGGTGTTGAATGATTTATTCTTCGCACAACCTGGATCAATCGCCCGATTTGCTTGCCAGTTAAATTCGCAAGAAGTAATCCAACCACGTGATATTTTAAAAATATCAATAAAAGGATTCGATGAAGCTAAATGATGCAAACCACTGGTGTTGTAACCTAAGCGGTTACCTGGTGCGGCGTGGCTGATCGTGGTAATTGTGGTGAATGCAATCAGTGCTAGAGTCGCAAGACTGCGTGTTAAACCTTTATTTGATAAGTGTTTAGATAACTTCATGTTATATCTCATTCCTTCCTTTAAATTTAACTTTGGCGATTTTACCTTGTACATCGTCTTTTTGCATCACTATATCAATAGTCTGTATTTATCATCTATAAGTTCAATTTTGCTTCTTATGACTCCCTTTATATTTTAAAGAAGAATATTCAATCAGATAATGAGCTACTTCTAAATTTAAGTATTGGTGAAGATGGAAGACTCGCCTTGAAACAGGTAAAAAGTAGGGGGTGTGTTTTTATCACTTTTTAATTGAGAGATCAGTCTGTTAAATCATCTTCAACCCACACTTCCGTTATTTGAACACAATTATTACCAAATCCTGATTTATCCCAAGGCGGTTCTAACGGTTGTACCTCTCCATTATCATCAGTGGCCCTACAACGTAATTCATTAAAGCCTGTTTTTGCTTGCCATTTGAATTCCCAGCGGCTCCAAGCATATTTTTCATTTGCAGGAAACACTTGTGCGTCGTGCCACTCATTATTTATTCCAATTTCAACTTTTTTAATCGCTGAGCCTAAACCTGACCACGCCCGACCGTGAAGAGTAGTCTCACCCGCTTCAAGCAAGCGTTTGCGTGTATACCAATCTGGTTTTCCTGGAGGTACCATTAATGACTTCACACGAATGGCAGTGACGGGTATGCCAATATCATCGTTGTCTTGTTTATAAACATAGGTTCCTACTTGTTGGTGACCTTTGAAAACGTAATCAATCGCTTCTATCTTATTCAGCCATTTCACACTCGCCATTCCATACCAACCCGGCACTACAAGACGTAAAGGAAAACCATGTTGAGGTGGTAAAGGCTGTCCATTAATTTCCCATGCCAACATAATGTCAGGGTTATTTGCCATCTCCATACTTAATGAACGAGCAAAATCATGTTGAACACCAGAATCAACTCCTGAATCAGCACCGCTAAATACCCATTGAATGGCTTCATCTTGAGCTTCTGCATTCTGCAAGATATCGATTAAGCGTGTGCCACGCCATTCTGCCGTACCAACAGCTTCATAAGTCCAAGGCATACTGGGCCAATGTGGCTTAACAAGTGCTCTTCCATTACCGGCGCATTCTAAAGTAACTTGTTTAGTTATTTGTGGCAGGGACTTTAAAGCCTGCATATCTAATGAAATTGGATTATTAACTAAACCACCAATTTCAAGACTCCAGTCGCTTTCATCTTCCACATAAGGAATATCAAAATGACTCAATAAGTAATGCATACCAATGGGAGTGATATCATGGCGTAAGGTTTCTAAGGCAATACCAGAGTTACGATTTGCCAGTTGCACTTCAGTGTGGGTGAAATCACCTTCACTATGAGTTTTTGACTCTGGATTTAGGATAGGGTTTTGATTGTTATTATCGGCTGACATAGTTCCTCTGGATGTCGAATGTATAAATAAGTATAAATATTTAATGGTAGTTTTTCAGAAGTTTATTTAACATATTTGAGACAAACTCACGTTTGGTTAGTAGATGCCAATAAAGCAGAAGCCCCAAGTAATGCTGAACCTCCTATATTGCTTAAGAGACGAGGGCGAGTTTTCATAAAACTTAGAAACCGTTGTGCAGATATTGCATATAACATCACCCAAATAAAGTCTAAAGCTGCCATCGTTGGACACATAATAATTAATTGATTAAATAAAGGTTTATCAGCATCAATAAATTGAGGAAAAAAGGCAGTAAAAAATATTATAGCCTTGGGGTTACCAGCAGCGACTAAAAAACCGTTTATAAATAAGTTTCTGCGAGAAATAGTGTTGCTGAGTTTAGATAAATCTAGCACTTTTGTTTTACTAAGTAGCATTTTCCCACCCATGTAAATAAGTACGACAATGCCAAACCATTTAATCAATTGAAAAGCTAAATCAGAACTAGCAATAACTACTCCTAGACCAATGGCAACTAATATCATCTGTATGAAATTTGCACTGATATCACCGAGGGCGGTGAATATAGTATTCTTTGCACCGTAGTTCATTGAATGCACCACACCTAAAATAATACTTGGGCCCGGCGTCATGGTTAAAATCATAGATGCGACAACAAATGCCAGCCATGTCTCAAAATTCATACGTACCTCTCAGATCAGATCATTACCGTAAACGAAGTAAGTATGTTATAAACGAATGATTTGTAATAATTAAATGATTTTTAATCATACTGTTGTGTTATGACATTTGATCCATCACTTACCGCGCTGAGAGCATTAAAAAGTTTAGAGACTACTGGTAGTGTATCTCGAACAGCACAGGAACTAGGACTTACACAGTCGGCGGTTAGTCGTTCAATCGCAAATATGGAAAAAGCATATGGCTTACGCTTTTTTAGACGAGATGTAAGACCATTAGAATTAACTGAAGAAGGGCGGGTTGCTGTATCTCATGCTAATGAGATCGATAAATCTTTATTCGTTCTAGGTGAACGCTTAGAAGCATTACGAAGAAATAAAGCGGGCTCTGTTCGAATCGGATCTTTTGGAGCCAGCGCATCCACTCAATTATTGCCAGAATTACTTCAAGACTTTAACAAATATTATCCAAGCATTGAGTTAAGTATTCAGGAAGACCCTGACCAAGATGCATTACAAGCATTGCAGGAAAACCGCGTAGATGTCTCTGTAATAAGAGATCCGGGTGAAAATTTTGATACTATTATCCTAACAAATGATCGGCTAGTAGCTTTGATACCAGAAAATGACAAACTTGCATTGTCAAAAAATATCACGCAGTCAATGTTGGCAGACAAACCCTTTATTTTCTCACTGGGTGGAAGTGGGCCTGCCATTCTTAAATGGTTTGATCGTGAAGAAGTAGAACCTTTGATATCCCATAGAATTCATCAAACATACTCCATCTTAGCAATGGTTAGATCGGGTTTAGGATATTCAATTGTTTCATCCTTATCTATTCCTCAGAATATTAAAGGAATAAAGTTGCTCCCATTAAATCCTATTTCCGAGTTTCGTGTTGTATTGGCTCGTAAACCATTAGAACCACATTCGAAAGCTGCAGGTCTTTTTTGG
>JBALXO010000084.1:13683-15525 GCA_036960615.1 Cocleimonas sp.
ATATTTGAAATAAAAAACCAGTAAAAAGAGGGTGTGTGTGTTTTATTACTCTATTTACTTGCTAACTGTGATTCTAACCATTCTTTAAAGGCTTTAAATGATAACAGTGCTTCAGCAGACTTTGGCGCCGTTAAAAAATAACCGTCTTCACTTTCAAGTACATGCTCGCATGCGATGGCTAAACGTCCTGATTTAATATCGTTACTGATTAAATTCCTATCAATAAGTCCGATGGAATCACCAGATTGTAAAACCTCTACTACTTGAGCTGAATTTTGTACTTGAAGTTTAACGCTGTTATTTTTGGATGCTGTCGTTTTAATACCAGCAGAATAAGACCAGTGTTGCCATAATTCGGGCATGGAAGAATTATGGATCTTAGGATATTTACTTAATTCGGTAACTGCTAAAAGTTTTTTATTGTCCTTCAATAAAGTAGGGTGACAAACCGCTACAATTTCACTATTAAAGAGACGGTAAGAAATTAGATCATCCCAGTGACCCGTACCCATTCTAATCGATGCATCAAAAGGGTCTGTATCGAAATCAACCACATCAGTTGTGGCTATAACTGACAAGTTAATTTCGGGGTGCTGTAGATAAAAGTCTTTAAGACGTGGCAATAGCCACCCTGTCACGATGATAGGGGCAACAGATAGAGATAAGGTATTTTCATCTGTGCTTTGTGAAGCTCTTATTCCCGCCTGGTGAATCTCCTTGATAGGAATTCGAATATCGTTGAAGAGTCGCTCACCTCTGTGAGTAAGCCTGACCTTTTTATCCAAACGATCAAACAGCTTATAACCCAATACCTGCTCTAAGTTACGTACTTGATGACTCACCGCTGAAGGAGATACAAATAAAGCTTCTGCAGCCTTTTGGAAACTAAGGTATTCAGCAGTATAGGTAAAAGTATTGAGATTATTGAGTGGTAGTCGTGTTTGCATACACATGAGAATACCTCATCTGTGTGAAGAGATTAAGTCCTTTGAGTAAAATATTTAACTACCTTATGATTTATCCCATACAAACATTACAGAGGATTCAGAAATGAATAACTTACACAAGGTAAACAACCTTAATAAGATCGAAAATGGATATGCGAAAACAAGTAGTGGTTCTATTAATTATCAACATTATGATAATCGTGCGAGAAGTATACGTTCAGAGTCGATATGGAAGTTAGTGAAGACTTTCTTCACTGATAAGCAACTATCTTCACTGGGTGAAACAGAAGAGTGCCATGTGATGTCATTTAATAAAACAAAACAAAAGCAATTTAGTCCTTTGCAGGAAGCTGCTTAAGAAATTACTCATACAACACTGTGTGTACAAATCCACACAGAATTTAAGAAAAACGACTTAAACAAACTTAAAAGATAATAATGACATGACAAAACTAATCGTCGTGGCAAATATCATAGCTAAACCAGATCATATCGACTTAGTAAAAACAGAACTACTCAAGCTAATTGATATTACACGGGAAGAACAAGGTTGTATTAACTACGATTTACATCAAGATAATGAGAATCCTGCACACTTTGTGTTTTATGAAAACTGGGAAACTCGTGAACTATGGCAAACGCATATGGGGAATCAACATCTTACTGACTATATGGCAGCGACTGATGGTGCAGTAGACGATTTCATTCTTAATGAGATGATTCAAATTGCTTAACAAGTTTAAATAAAAATTATTAGATCTTTTTTATTAGCTGATTATTAGCAATTCAGTTACTTTGTAACAATAAAATAGCTATTTAAACTAACAGCTACAGAACAATTAAATAACATACAGAAATTTGGAGCAATAAAAATGAAAGCCATTGGATATTTGAA
>JBALXO010000085.1:0-15423 GCA_036960615.1 Cocleimonas sp.
ACGACAAAACACTAACTCGCCAATTTTTATAAATGCCTTACCCATCAAAGTACAGACTAAAAGTTTTAACTTGATTAGTAACAGTATTGTTAAGGTTTGATTTAGGTGTTAGATAGGTGAATGGACAATTACATCAGTTGTGCCACCTAATGCATTAAAACTGTCAGTCATTATCATCTAATACTGTCACCTAATAACATTTACTGCGACCACTGAATAACATTAGGCTTGCCACTAATAAATATGTTCACTTTGTGCGATATATTTTCTAATGAATTATTCGTGTATTATTACTGAGAAGTCTTAGTAATAATCTAAAAACACCCAGATAATATCCTAATCCATTGATTTTATGGGTAATAGCCTCGAATTTTATATTGGATATTACTGATAAGTCTAAGTAATATCCAAGTTCTGACAAACTTACAAAACTTATAGTTTCTAAAGCTTTGAAATTATGGGATATTAATGGAAATTAAATAAAGCTTATGGGATGGACATTACTGAGAAGTCTCCATAATAAGCTGTTAAGTGTTTCGACTATTTACAATAACTTCAAGGATGAGGAGTCCAAAATGAAATTCAAAAATAAACTTAATCGAGCACAGTTAAGTGCTGTAACTTTATGTTTAGGTACTTCACTAGGCATGTCTATATTTGTTGGGAGCTCATCGCCTTTTATAGGATTAATGCTTGGTACAATTACCGTCGGTGTTTATGTCATTATTCTCTCTGGCAAGTGGAGTGCAAAAAACACATAACAAGGCATTCAAGCAAGACAAAAAACAGTTGGTTTTTGCTCCTTCTTCACTTATTTTAGCCAACAATTACTTGCCCCTAACGAGGCGTTATGTAGTTCACGCGTGTATTAGCTGCTACATTTATATTTTTTAAAATGACTAAAGGATTACTCATGAAATTTACCATTTTTTTACCTGTATTATCTATTCTCACAATATTGTCTTTTAATACTCATTCAGAGGATCTTACAAAAAGGTCAGACATTGAATTGGGTGTTAAAAACTTAATGTGTTTGCAAGACTCTGGTTTTTATAGCTTGGGGGTTACTAGTAAGGAGTGCTCAACTATGACTGATGAAATAGTTAATAAATGTGTTTCTAAGTTACCAGAAAAATTTCCTGACTCAATGATTGAATCAAGTGATTCCCCGTTTGTAAAATGCTCGTGTAAAGTTTATGAGAACTATGTTTCTGATATAAAGAAAATACCAGGCTGCAGTTAAAAACCAAATAACAAGCTATTCAAGCAGGACGAATAACAACTGGCTGTGCTCGTACCTCGCAAATTATAGCCAACTATTTTTAGCCTCTTAATGGGGCGTTAAGTACATCATAGGAGTGTTCCATTGAAAAAGCTTTTAGGGTTATTAATCATTCTCGTAGTAGTGGCGACCTTAATCAAACAAAATTTCCTAGCACCTGAAGACTATAGTGATCTAAATACATTCTCTTCGTCAAATGCAAAAGAGCTTAAGTCTATGTTGCCAATAGAAGTGGATGCGGTTCACTCATCAGCAGCTACTATAGTCGAAAGGTCAGAACATATAATAGATGAGGAGATACAGCAAAAATTTACTCCATCAACAGCACTTCAACTCTATGATTCGATTTATGATGAAGCTGCACATGGCGTCCATCTTAGTGTTCTAAATAATATTTACTCACAAGATAACTTCAGTCAACTCGTCGAACTACTCGAATATAATAGTTCGGAAAGTATAGAGTTCTCGGGAAATATGCGACAAGCCTTACAAGCCAATATGAGTAATGAGGCTATGGGGTATGTCGATAAAATTGGGTGCTATGAAGCATTGTGTATTGCAAAGTTCACAACCTTTCAACAGTTAACCGAAGAGAGCTTAGATAAACTTTTTTCAGATACGAGAATGCGAAACATAGTTACAGGTGTGAAACAAGGAAACGGTGAAATAACTTACCAAATGACCTTTTCAGCCAGTGATGATATAAAGGTAATTGTTGATCTAAACTCTAATTTAATAATAGATTGAACACCAAAATACGCCTCAATAACGGACGTTCAACAGTTGGCTTACGATCATTCCTCGCTAATTATTGCCAACTTTTAATCGCCGTTTAGGAGGGGATTATCGATACAAAACCTAATCCAAAGTATTGATAATCTTTAATAGCTAATGTTTCGAATGTGGCAGAAGTGAGCATTAGCCGTGTTCAATTTATCCAAAGACGACAGCTTTAATAAGGCCAAAATATTCTGGCATAATTAAATGTAATTGGTTGGCTTAGGTAAATGTAATCAAGTGGCACTTATGCTAGAGGTTTTCCAAGTGAATGCGTAAGTTACAAAGCAACAATAACTTACACATTTTGTTAGACGATTTTATGTTTAGCTGTCCAAAGATGTGCTAATTCTAACGCTATTGTTGCCGCGGCTAATGCGGTAACTTCACTGTGATCATAAGAAGGAGCGACTTCAACGACGTCCATACCAATCAGGTTAATGCCCACTAAACCTCGCAATACCTTCAACACTTTATCTGTGGTTAAACCGCCACATACTGGCGTGCCTGTTCCTGGAGCAAAGGCGGGATCTAAGCAATCAATATCAAAGGTTAAGTAAACAGGCATACCGCCGACTCTTTCTTTAATCCTTTTTGTTATCTCATCGACACTCAGATCATTGGCTTGCATGGCATTAATGACAGAAAAACCATGGTCTTTTTCTTTGTAATTCGTGCGAATACCCACCTGAATAGATTTATCTTTATCAATAAGGTTTTCTTTTGGCGCATGATAAAACATAGTGCCGTGGTCATAACAACTACCATTACTATAAGTATCGGTATGAGCATCGAAATGTATCAGTGCCATCGTGCCAAATTTCTTTGCATAAGCGCGTAGTATCGGCAAGGTAACAAAGTGATCGCCACCTAACGATAAAACGGTTTTATCTGCGTCAAGTAATTGGCCTACAGCCGTTTCAACTTGCGTACAAAAGTGCGCTGAGTCCCCAGGAGAAAAAACCAAGTCACCCACATCAATTATTTTACAATGTTTTAATAGGCTAAAAGGCCAAGGAAATCGTCGACCTTCCCAAGCCAAATTAATCGACGCTTGCCTAATAGCCATAGGGCCCATTCGAGCGCCTGAACGACCAGTGGTTGCCATATCATACGGCAAGCCTAAAACAACAATATCAGCAGCCGACTCAATGGGATTTTGCACCAAAGGCTGACGTAAAAATGTCATTGCATTTGAGTAAATAGACTCATCAACTTGATTGAAAATATTTTTCATGTCGCTTATTCTCTACAAATCTTCAAGGTAGGTATAGCCTTTTAAGCCATCAACTAACTCTTTATAAACTTCTTCACCTTCACTTTTTGATAATCTAGCATCGATAAGCTCGGCATAAGTTTGTTGAAATAACTTTGCGTCTAAATGCACATAATTCAACATGTCTTCAACGGTGTCACCTTCATTAATTTCAGTGATTTCTGCTTCACCGTCGTCATTAACGAATACGACAGCACTATGAGTGTCACCAAATAAATTATGCATATCTCCCAAAATTTCTTGATAAGCACCGACTAAGAAAAACCCCAATAAATAAGGCTCATCTTCTGTCCATGCGGGTACGGGTAGTGTGCTTTCAATACCTTGTCCATCAACATAATGATCAATAGTGCCATCAGAATCACAAGTAATGTCTAATAACACGGCTCGTTTTTCATGTGATTTTTCTAAGTTACTTAATGGTAATACGGGAAAAACCTGATCGATCCCCCATGCATCCGGAAGTGACTGAAATAAAGAAAAGTTCACAAAAAATTTATCAGCAAGTTTTTCGGTTAAATCATCCATTATTGGACGATGAAAACGATTTTTACCATCCATTAATTTATTTAATTCGTAACAAACACGTAAGTTAATTTGTTCAGCCCAAGCGCGTTGAGTTAAATTTAATAATCCCATCGAAAACTGACTATGTACTTCAGCTAAATCACTTTGTGTGTCGTGATAAATTTCAATCAGGGCGCGATCATCATTACGGTCATTTAATTGCGCTAACGAACGCCACATATTACTTAATAAAATAGATTCATCAGGTGTTGGTGCTGTTATGTTTTCTGGCTCATAAGACTCAGCACCAATAACATTGGAAATAAGTACCGCATGATGTGCGGTTAATGCTCTACCTGACTCCGAAATAATCATAGGCATAGGTTGATGATAACTCTTACAAATATCACCAATAGTATGGACAATATTATTAGCGTATTCGGCAACACTGTAGTTCATTGAGTTATGTGATTGGCTTCGTGTACCATCATAGTCAATGGCTAAACCACCACCGACATCCATGCATAAAATACCTGCACCGAGTTGGCGAAGCTCACAATAAAAGCGCGCGGCTTCACTAACGCCCAATCTAACATCTCTTATATTGGCTATTTGTGAGCCTAAGTGAAAGTGCACAAGTTTTAACGCGTCAAGCATGTTTTCTTCTTTGAGTACTTTAACAACGTTGAGTACTTGTGAGGCTGATAAACCAAACTTTGATTTCTCACCACCACTGGCTTGCCATTTACCTTTACCTTGAGAGGCTAAACGAACACGTATGCCCAATCGAGGTTCTACATTCAGTTTTTTTGCTTCCGTTAAAATCATTGCCAATTCAGACATTTTTTCTAAAACAATATGAACTTCGTGTCCTAACTTTTCGCCAATTAACGCTAAACGCACATACTCTCGGTCTTTATAGCCATTACAAACAATAACCGATGAAACCTTTTGAGCCATCGCCAAAACAGCCAATAATTCTGCTTTACTGCCAGCTTCAAGGCCTAGCTGCGTGAACTCTTTGTTATTTTGGCTAGCCAAAATTTCATCAACCACTTCACGCTGTTGATTTACTTTAATCGGATAAACTAATAAATATTTTTCCTGATAATCATAGTCTGCTATCGCTTTATTAAAAGCTTCACACAAACTGTGAATGCGATGATGAATTATTTGTGGAAAACGCACCAGTGCGGGGAGTGTTAAGCCCTTATCTTCAATCATTTTAGCGATACTGATTAAATCTACTGTGTGTTCTTGATTATCAACTTTCGGTGCAACATATACGTTTCCAGCATCATTGATACCGAAATAGCCCTGACTCCAATGACGTACATTATAGTGTGCACGTGCGTGATCAAGATTATCTTTGTTCATTAACTTTCCTTTACGCTTTCTACTGAATAATAGAATGGGAATTCTTCTTGGGTAATTAAGGCGAATTAGAATTTAAGAGTAGATTAATGTCAAACAAAAAAAATAATCGCTTATGAAAATTATTATTGATGAGTGGCTGAAGGGCAAGTATTTAAAGGGATTTTAACGGTTTACGTTACAAGGCTAAGGTGTTTTTTCAGCGTAAAAAAGAAAAACCTTAGTATTGCTATTAAGGTTTTGTCAGTTTATTGCTAAATAGAGAGGTGACCAGTGTTACGGGCACTGTGCTATTTTTTAACCCATTGCCCAGTACTATTTTGGATAAAATGTCCCGACTGAGTTTTAGCAAAAGCTTTCTTACCCGCTAAAGCCGTTACTTGCTCCATGGTAATTTTATTTTGACGCGCCAAATTCATATAGATACTCTTACGCTTTTCATTAACACTCATGACTAAGCTTTTAGCTTCTGCGTTATCAACGACTAGGCCTAAGTAACCATTAGACATTTCACCGACTAAGCCTTGCTTTTTTGCCTCGTCAAGTGAAATAGCCCAAGCAGAAAAAGCCAGGGTAGAAATAAACAGAACACAGGTGAGCTTTTTTATAATTTTGTTCGTTAAGTTTTTCATTATATCTCCTTAAAATATGTCGCTTTCAGCACTAAATATATCATCTAGTTCTTTATCTACTTTCACTTTTATTTCATGATCAATTTTTAAATTTAAATTAATAGTGATCGGCTCTTTTGCGCTAACTTCTATCTTATGGGTGCAGGCACTCATGATAAAAACAGTGAATACTACAGTGAGTATTTTACTCATACTTATTCCTTATTTTTTTGTAAACCTTTGAGAATACTTTCTTCAAAACGTTGTGTTATTGACAATGACTCGAGTAAACCCAGTAAATCGTAACTCAAGTTCAAATTCAAATTTACATCGTTATCAATATCTGGATTACGACCTTTGATTACCGTGTCTAACTGCATGTATCCGTCGTCTGCCATTGAAACTGCTGATGAAAGCTGATGGTAATGCAAGTTCTGCAATGCATCAAATGCTAGTTTTAACTGGCTGTTGTTGGCTTTTAGAGCTGCTACTGCTGGATTGTCAATAACCTGTATTAGCCCGTTGCTAGAATTGTGTAGTTCACCTTCTTTAATCATATATTTGTCACCATCAAAAGTAATGGGAAGCTGACCTGATATTTTACCTGTCACCACAATACCTTGTTTTTTATCTAATGCTAAGACTTGCTCTAAGTCTATACTGTCTAGCTGAACGTTAACTGAATGCCCATGCTCGAAAGGCCAGTTTATAGTTGGAATAAAAAAACTGCCGCCTAAAACATCGGCTTTAAGTTTGTTTGCTGAAAGCGTAAAGGTTTTGTCTACAGTCCAACTCGTGTTGATGGAAAGCTTTGAAACAGGGGTAACGGTTTCAATTAATTCAATGGTTAAGTTGTCTTTTACATTAGGTATTGTCGTTATTTTACCTGCATGTATCGATAAATTTTCTTGCCAGTTTAATTCTTGCAGCCAGATGCCATTAATTTCACCACTGAGTGATGTTATAGCAACCGAAACACTAAGTGGTGTGTTTTCAATATTACTTAACGCGTTTATTTGCCCTGATATGTTGTAATCTAGTCTGCCGTCAATTAGTTCAATTTTAGTGGGTAATTGTATATTTAAGGATAATAAATCAGTGAGTTGTAACTTCTTTGCATAAATTTCTACGTTAGGCGACTTTACTGGGCCAGTAATAACAAGGTTACCGAGGTTAACGCCGTCTGCCGTTGCGCTCGCATTGAGGTTTATGTCATTAAGACTGCCTTTAATTTCACTAAAAAGATTAAACGAACTTATTTTCAATGTATTGGGCACATTCACTTGTGAAGCTCTGTTATTAACCTTTAAGTTTATATTAAGGGTGTTGTTTTCTAAGCGTTGTACGCTACCCTCTAGCGTTGTTATGAATGTTTTTAGGCTTACCAGCGCTTTTGGGTTCCTTATCGCTGAAGCGATGGTAGTGTGCTCTTCTTTTTTCTGTTGAATGCTACTTTTAAGAGCAGTTATTTGTTTAAGTACAACAATATTGCTCAAGGTGATTGAGGAATGTTCAGTTAATATAACCGTTGTTTCTTGTTTTGTTCGTTTTAGTGAGCCGGCTAGGTGAATAACGGCCGGCGCCATGGTAAATTTAGCCATGCTTAACAGTTTAAGTTGACTATCAATAGTAAAACGACCTATTGCCAATATAGAAGGTGTTTCATCACTTTTAATGCTGCTTTTAGCAACCTTGTTGTCCGCGTTAACTTTCGTGTATGCCATAGCGCTACCATCGAGAGTTATATTTGAGTAGGGTTGGATAAAAGTAATATCATCAAGTTTAATTTGATGAAGTCGTTCATTGCTACGCGCATTTACTTCAAGGTGACTAAGGTAAACTTTATTCTCATTAAGTGTTACTAAGCCATTGCCCTGAAACTTTAAGGTTAAATTTCTTAAAGGGTTATCTTTAAGTATTGAGATAATAGTGGGGGGGAGTTCGATTTGCTCTAAGGTTTTTAAAAACTGTAGCTGACTATATTCCAATATTAATTCATTTTTTCCGGTAAAGGTTAACGCTACTTCTGTGTTGTTCTCATCGGCTAGGGTATTTTTAATCTGACGGGGTATTGCTTTAGTCGCTTTTTGGGGAATTAAATTGAATTGACTCTTAACGTTTAGTGCCCCAGAAAGCTTAAAAGCGCCGCTATTATCAATGCCTACAGCAGAACTTATTGAGATGTCGGTAATATTATTTTGTAGAGTAAAAACATTTGCCTGATATTTTATGAGTGAGTCGATATTACCTGATACATCGATAGTAGCTAAGTGGTTTGCTAATGCGGTCGTTATAGGTAATTGATGAGTACTAACGAAGCTTTTCAGTAAATTTAATTGACTTGATAGCGTAACGGAAAACCCTTTTTCTACTTGGGTTAATTTAGCCTTGATAAATGGTGTTTTTTCAGTGTTTTTTAATGAAAATGATAACGTGTTATCTCGTATCGATAGTTTAGCCGTATATAAATGCTCGTCTTGCTTTATGGTTTTTTTATCGGGCGTGTTCGCTTTATGAAGAACAATAAAAGGTAAATAGGAAATGCTGTCGATATTAATGGTTATCGGTAATTTGAATTGTGTAATCTGCTCAGCATAAGGTCGTAATGTTGTTGACAATAATTGGCTCAAATTTTCATTGTTTTTATTAATTGAGGGAAGGTCACTTACTTTGGAAAATAAGTGATCTGTGCCTTTGATTTTTACCCGACCAACATCAATATCGGTTATTTTAAAATGGGGGGAATACCGCCATTGTATGGTCATATCAACCATTTCAATATCAGCTTGAGACGATTGTAAACATAACTTATCGACGCTGATGGTCAAATTGCGGGCAAAGCTGATATCTAGGCAAGTAATATCTATGTTAAGCGAGCTCAGTTGCGCTTGTGCGACGTTATTGATGATGGAGACTCGTGCACTATAAATAATAGTTAACGTAGTTAATAAGATGAGAACAGCAATTAAAATTAATTTAAAAAATCGCACTTTGGCTCCCTTGCCATAGTTACTTTGTCTTTGAAGCAAAGTAGAAAAAATATATTAATTGAGATAAAAATCTGATGCTGGCTTGTCGGCAATACCTTTATTGTCGAAACACCTAACAGGGTAGCCTAATTTTACTCAGTAGAATATAGCGAGTTATTGGTTAAGCAGCATAATGCTGTGGCTTCTCTTTTTAAATAGCATGAAGCGCTATAAGGATTTCTCATTTATTAAAATGCATCCTACAAGATCGAAGGGGCTCTAGTGGATAAAGTTTGTTAGCCATATTCAAGAAATAGCGATGTAGTGCTATGTAGCGTGAACGCCATGTGAATTCGTTTATGTTGTCGAAGACTTATACGATAAGATAATCTTTGTATTTCAAAGTAGCACCTGAACCGTTATAGATTCGATTCAGGCGCTTTGATTGTGCAGATATGCTAGTGGTTAATGTATTCTATCAAGAAAAATGAGCAACTAAGCTTTGTTATGCTCGGTAATGCTATATAAATCGTGACGTCTATCTCGCATGGTATGCACAGAGCCATGGCTATGTAACTGTTTTAACAAATCTATATTTACGTCGACGATAACGGTCATTTCTGAATTTGGTGTTGCTTCCGCTTTAATACCTGTAGTGGGGAAAGCAAAGTCAGACGGCGTAAAAACGGCAGATTGCGCATATTGAATATCCATATTATTCACTTTGGGCAAATTACCTACTGCGCCAGCAATAGCGACATAGCACTCATTTTCAATCGCTCTTGCCATCGCACAGTGACGTACTCGCGTGTAACCATTTTGGGTGTCAGTTAAGAACGGCACAAACAAAATATTCATCCCTTGATCAGCAAGTATTCTAGAGTACTCTGGAAATTCGACATCATAACAAATCATGATACCAATTTTGCCACAGTCAGTATCAAATACCTTAAGGTTTTTACCACCCACCATAGACCAGCTACGTACTTCTGCTGGCGTTAAATGAATTTTATCGTAACGTTCCCATGAACCATCCCGGCGACACAAAAAGCCGGAATTATAAAGATTGCCATCAACAAAAAACGGCATACTACCGGTAATAATATTAATATTATAACTAATCGCAAATTCGATGAATTTATCGCGAATTTGTTCAGTATATTCTGCTAATCGGCGAATACTTTCAGTTAAACGTAAGTGATTAAATTCGGCCATCAATGGCGCATTAAACAATTCTGGAAATAAGACAAAGTCACTTTTGTAATCTGAGACTGCATCGACATAAAATTCCATTTGTTCAAATAAATCATCAATGCTTTTCATGGAACGCATTTGCCATTGCACTAAACCTAAACGAACTTCTGAGCGCGGGGCATTGATCAGTTTTACTGATTTAGTATAAAAAATATTTGGCCATTCAAGTA
The DNA here is from genome assembly GCA_036960615.1 of Cocleimonas sp. GTDB lineage: Bacteria > Pseudomonadota > Gammaproteobacteria > Thiotrichales > Thiotrichaceae > Cocleimonas. The sequence goes on from JBALXO010000085.1 coordinate 10,221, forward strand.
GCGTGGCATATTCCATTGATTCCTTATCACCCGATAAGTAACCGGTCAGTAACTTGCGTACATAAAAATCATTAGCAAGCTGAAAACTTAATACGGGATCATATAACTCTTTTATTTTAACTTTTTCAATATACTGCTTTGCACTCATTTTTTCTGAATGCTGCGCATAGTTAGGCATACGGCCACCCGCTACAATGGCGCGTAAATTCAAGTTTTCGCAAAGTTCTTTACGCGCATCGTACAAACGTCTAGCCAAACGTAAACCACGATAATCAGGGTGAATAAATACCTCGATTCCATACAAAGAATCACCCTTAGGATCATGATTGTCAAAGGTCATATCGCTCGTAATTTCAGCATAAGTATGTTCATCACCAAAATCAGCATATTCAATGATTAATGAAAAGGCACAACCGACTACAATGCCATCAACAACCACACAGATTTGTCCTTCTGGAAATTTAGTTAATAAGGCTTTTACCGTAGATTCATTCCACGTTGCTAATTCTTTATTAAGGTAAACTGATTCACTTGCGTGTCGAAGCTCTGTCATATCTTGTAAAGTTAAATGACGGACGGTAACGCTATTTGCTTCCATTTATATTCCTAATCGATATTGGTAATAATCATTCTTTTCTCTCATCGTAGAGTGCAAAAAGACGATTATTGTGATTTGTATACCAAAAAATCAACTTATACAAGCATATTAAAAAAAATGTAGCACAACGCCCCCAGCAGTACGTAGGGTTAGAGTTGTGTCAGTTTTTGAAGTTGCAGTACATAGTTGTGGGTTGGTCGGTTAAATTGGCTTATAGAATGATTTGTCAGTAGGTGTCAGCTCTTGATTTCTAAATAACTCAAGAACAAACAAAAAATAATAAACGACAAATTGCAAAAGAGAATTAATAGTGCCGACTGCCGGAGTTGTTATGCTCATAACTTCTTTGATTCTAATTAAATCACTAGATTGCTTATAACGTTATTTTTCATTTGGCAACTAAGTATCAAATTTTATTTTTAGAGTGAATTCACTTAGATATGATAGTAAGTTAACCAGTAGTTAAACTTAGTGAGTGAAAGACATGAATATTAATGATATAGCTGAAAAGAACTATCTTTGGGTAGAAAAAATGGGCTGGCACAATAAAACGACTTTAGAAGCCCTTGCTTTAGTTGCCTCCGAAGTAGGAGAAGCGATCAATGAGTGTCGAAACGAAAAGCCTACGGATGCTTTTGGAGAAGAATTAGCTGACATTATTCTTAGGGTGTTAGATATTGCCCATTGGCAAGAGATAGATATTGAACAAAAGATTCTTGATAAAATGGCCAAAAATGAAAAAAGAGGCACGAGGGGAAGGTTAAAGTGAATTTTTTGAAATAGCTAAGCGTCTTGTAACTTACTTTGTTACCCAGCCCGTTATGCAATCTCACTTTTAGGTAGCTCAATGATAAACTTACATCCTGCTAGTTTTGATCTGCTAAGTTTACAGCTCGCTTTGTGCCATTCACAAATTACGGGTGCACTTGAAATTCCAGGCTATTCATCATACTTACACCCGATATCAAAACGCTTACTTGTAGAATAGGCCATAACGTTGACCCCAATAGACTTTTTCTCGCTGAAGATGATGGAATTACGCCTATTATTGAAGGCGCCAAAATAAGTTTATTTGACGTAAGTAATATGAATAATCCCCTTGAAATTCAATCTATTTTTTATGAAAACGGTTATACCCCTGTTGAATTTGATTATCATGCGTTAACCTAACTAAAAACCAAAAATAATATCCATCGCTTTGGTTTACCGGTAGAAAGGTGGTTATCAGAAAGTGTAGTGGATCGTTTAACAGGGCAAGAGTTTAACATTTGGATGCCAGACAATTCCCTAGAGCTAATTGAAGTTACTGGTAACGATGTTGATGCAACCTTACTTAAAATAGGTAGCGTTAAACCAGTCATAAATTCAGAACCTTCGGAAGCGAATTATGTTTCGGGGTGGGATGATCGAGCCATATTCCACAATGATGATATTTATTATCTGCACGGTAATAGTATTTGGAAAAGCTTCTGGCAAATATCTGAAATAACTACAGGTCCATTCTAATAAACTAAAGCGTCTAAATGTTTTAATAAAGCCTAGTGATAAATTTATCACTAGGCTTTATTCGTCTCTGAATTAATAGTGCCAACAACAAAAGTCTAATTAGTACCTACTGATTCCAAGGTAACGCTTGAGAAGAGTTCTCTACTGTTAATATAGCTTCAGTGTATAGAATGACGTGCCTTTATAAAATAATAGCCCTAGACGCTTAAAGTAGGATTTTGTACTAATGATGTAAAACGTTGTTTTAGTTCATTGAAGACTGATTGAAATCATAAATCAGTTTTCCAAAATATCTATAGTTTAGGGGAATGCTAAATTATGTTTATTGTGAAATGGGTACTCTTTGCTCCATTGCAATTTTTGCCAATAAAAAAGGTTTTAACACTTGCATCGATACTTTGCCAAAATCCCAGAAAACTTTAGTATTTGAATTAATGTTAATCGCAACCGATATATTATGCTCAGGCAAAACCATCAACCAGCTTTGAGCGCCTCTTGAAACCCCTCCATGGTTAGCAAAGGTTATTTCTCCAACTTCTGGGTCAATGTTTCTTGTCAAAACTCGCCAACCTAGTGAATAGCCATCGGGGGTTTCGCTTCCGTCTGGTAATTTTTGCGGTGTCCAAAAAATACCACGTGTTTTTGCTGAGATAAATTCATCATCTAAGAAAGCGTTGCCCATTTTAACAAGATCTGAAGAAGTGGATATAAAACCGCCTCCTGCTAATCTATGGCTAAGGTCAACATCGCGCCATTGTCTGACTTGGGTCGAACGTCCGTTATTATTCCAATAAAACTTGGCTAAATTTTTAGAATTTTCTCCTTGAAACTCAGCCAAGGTCGCATTCATTTTAAGCGGGTCAAAGACTTGTTTTTTCATAATTTCAAGATAAGGCATATTCGCGGCATTCTCCATAACAGCACTAAGTAAAACTGTGCCAAGTGTTGAATAGGAAAATTGTGTTCCGGGCTCAAATAAAAGTTCGCTACTATCAAATATCGAAAGTGAATCTTCAACATCTTCATAGCGGGTAGATAACGTTAACGTTTTGTATAATCCTACATAATCAGTATTTTGTTTATAGTGTGGCAGGCCTGCCATATGTGAAGCAAGTTGACGGCTAGTGATGTCTTTCCAAGCATCATTAGGCAAGTTTTTCATATAGCTAGAAATATTCTTATCAAGATCAATCATCTTTACATCATACATTCTTGCAAGAGCCGTTCCTGTTAATGCCTTTGCGGTACTGCCAATTCTAAACTGGGTATTCGTAGTAACCGGCGTTTTATTTTCTATATCTGACCAACCAGACGCACCAGCCCAAACTAATTTACCGTCAATAGATACGGCAGCTGAAATTGCTGGCGCATTAATCGCGACTTTATGTGTTGTTATTACATCTAATGCTTTGTTTGCTGCTTCTGTGTAGTTCTCTTGATAGAGTATTTGGTCGGTTGGGCTAGTTTTCGGTATTTCATCAAATTGATAAAATGGAAGAAAACTCACCTTGTTTTTGTGGGCCATACTCTCATAGATAGGCCAACCTAATATTACGATGGCTGACAATAAGCCAAGACTAATTATTTTAATTTTAGTAACTCTTAACATTTAAGTAACTCTTTAGAATAGATTCCCCCAATGTTAAATAATTCAATGTATTAAAACTTATCAAAACTAAAAAACACTGATCATTTTTGAAATTTATTGCGATATTCTTTAGGTGTTATGCCCTTTTGCGCTTTGAATGTACGATTAAAGGTGGCAATTGACCCATAACCTAACTCTAAAGCTATTGTCAAAATAGGTTTTCGAATGAACGTTATATCTTCAAATTGTGCACATGCCGCGGGAATTCGGTAGCTGCTTAGAAAGTTTGAGAAATTTCTAAAGCCTAAATGTTTATTAATTAATTCACGTAATTGATGTTCTGGCATTTTAAGTTTATTTGCCAACTGTTTAATTGATAACTGAGTTTCCGTATAAAAGCCATCTTGCATTAATTGATTAAGTTGTTGATAAACATTTTTAAAAACTAGCGGGATAGAAGGGGGATAATTATCATTGTCTTTTATTTCTTCGATTGATGCGGTTTTAGTTTTTTCTGTGAATCTATTATTAAAATAGTGCCAACTAAAAAAGGAAGTCGAAACTAAAACGAGTCCTGCGTTTACGATACTAAAAATAGAAGAGTCTCTTATTACCGCATTACCTAACTCCAATATCAATATCAATATTAAATATATACAAGTGTAAATTATCGTGACTAACCTGGCATTTCGCCTCGCTTGAACTAAATCATCTGGAAACTCTTGTACGGCAACATAAATAATATGGATGATAAAAAAGAGCTGTATTAAATGGTTAACTTGATGAAAACTGCCACTTCCTTTGATGTAACCAAAAAAGTATATAAACCAAAGTAACATTAATCCAATGCTAACTTTAATCCAAATGGACCATTTCGTTGGTTGAAAATTATCTTTGAAATGTAATAAAACGAGCAACCAAAGTAAATAAGGTGCAACTTCGGTGAAAAATAAAAGTATGCCTCTTAATACGCCATAATAGTGATCAGGTATGGGGGCTGTCAGCAAAAGATAAGCACATAAACAAATATTAACTGAAACAGCTAATGCAGAAGATAAGTTTTGGTTCTTTGATAATATGTAATGGCACAATAAAGAAAGTTGACCTACAGCTAAAAATCTCAGGAAAAGGTCAAAAATATCAGCAAATGATAGGTACATTAATCACTTTTTAGTTAATAAACAGAAAATAAAACTTTAACATATATATTAATGTTCTGGGTTGAATAGCATCATTTACACAACATTCGTTTTTTAGTACTGAAAATTGGACTAAGAGAAATGCAGTGTCCTAGCAGGGGAGTGGATAGTAATGTGTGTCGTGGCTATTAGCTTATTAGTATAAACGATGTAAATAACGCAAAAAGTACAGAGTAGGTGAGGTAAAGGTGCTAATCGTTACTACTGAGATATTCTCTATAGTTTGTTAAATTGCAGACGAAAAAAAACCTTAACATTGCTGTTAAGGTTTCGTTTCTTCTCCGAAGAGAATAAATGGTGCCGACTGCCGGA
>JBALXO010000086.1:0-15093 GCA_036960615.1 Cocleimonas sp.
ACACTGGGGGTGTGGGGGTCGTCAGTTCGAATCTGGCCGCCCCGACCATTTCCTTAATTTATTTAAGGAAGAATAGGACAATTAATACAGAATGAAGTGTAGAAAAATGCAAAATAGGCCCGTCTTTCATCTCTTTATTCCTTATCTATTACAATCATTAAATGATTGGCATCAAGATTTTTTGTTTGATGTTGAAGCGATTCATTTATCAACTTTACTTACCCATTCTACGAAAACAAACACGAGTCAATCTCGAAGTATCAATAGTGCGTTTTTTCAAACGCTAAACGAGACAGTTGAAGAGCTACCGGTTGCATATTATCGACATCAAGTGCAACTGAATGAGAAGTTAAACGAACTCATGTGTGCTGACCCTATTCATTTAGAAGTAAGTATGAATGATGTTACTCTCACAGATAAAATCACTGATTTAACGGATGATGAAGCTAAAGAACTTATCAAGATATTGAATCAGCATTTTGCTCAAGATGGCTTGGAATTTATTTTTGGTTCTAATCAATGTTGGTATGTCTCCTTTGCAGAAAACGAAACGGTGCAAAGTCATGATTTAGATTCAGTGTTGCTGCAAAATATCATTGATAAATCAACAAAATCTGAACGGCGCAATTGGCAAGTGATACAAAATGAAGCTCAAATGCTATTGCATAGCTCTGATATTAATCAGCAGCGAGAAATAGCCGGTCTTAAGACCGTAAATAGCCTATGGTTTTGGGGAGCAGGTAAACCTAAAAATAACGAGTTTGAAATAGAGAATATTTATTCTAATAATAATTTATCATCAATGTTACGCGCAGATTTTTTCGCTAAAGCAGCTAATTGTGAATCGCACACACTACCCGAGAATACTACTTTATTATTAGAGCAAGTGGATTGTATGACGTCTACGCAGGTATTATTACTGGATCAATTATTCATGCCTGCACTCGAAAACACGTTAGATGACTTTCAACAAGAGTTAATGAATATTGATAAGCAGATTATTAAACCCTTATTGGAAGCATGGCAAAAAAATGAGATTGATATTGTTATCGACTGTTGTGATGGAACGGTATTGAAGCCCCAAAAAGTACCTGTATGGAAGTTTTGGTTAAAGCCTAAAAAGTTGCGAGAATTAGTTGAATGAAATTAATTCAAAGAGAAGCCAGGGGATCGATTGCCGATAACGATAATTCTTTGCTCAATCGTGTTTTTGCAAAACGTGGCATTAATGATGTTGTAGAGCTTGGGTGTGAGCTCAAGCAACTTCATTCTATTTCACAGTTAAAAGGGATTGAAAATGCCGTTGATATTATTGTTGATGCTTTTCATGCTCAAAATAATATTCTTATTGTGGGTGATTTTGATGCCGATGGTGCGACTTCAACGGTAGTTGCGCTTAAAGCATTCGAGTTAATGGGGTTTGCTGGGAAAGTTGACTATTTGGTTCCTAACCGTTTTGAATATGGCTATGGTTTAACTCCAGAAATTGTTAAAGTCGCTGCTCAATATTCTCCAGATATTATTATTACCGTCGATAATGGTATTTCAAGTGTTGCAGGGGTTTTACAGGCTAAATCACAGGGATATAAAGTCGTTGTTACTGATCACCATTTACCTTCTAAAAATCTTCCTGATGCAGATGCAATTATTAATCCCAATCAAGTAGGTGATAACTTCCCATCAAAAAACTTGGCAGGGGTAGGGGTTATTTTTTATCTCATGCTAGCTGTAAAAGCGGCATTACAAAAACAAAATTATTTTGAGAATAACCAAATAACTTTACCAAACTTAACCGAGCTATTAGATTTGGTTGCACTCGGTACCGTAGCTGATGTTGTTCCGCTTGATCAAAATAACCGTATTTTGGTAGAGCAAGGGCTTCGCCGGATGCGAAGCGGAAAAGCATGTGCGGGTATTCAAGCACTATTTCGAATTGCTAAACGTAATATCAATACCGCAGTCAGTACCGATTTGGGCTTTACCTGTGGGCCACGCTTAAATGCAGCAGGGCGACTTGATGATATGTCGCTGGGTATCGAATGTTTATTGAGTAAAGATCTCAATGCTGCGATGGAGATGGCATCTGCTTTAGATGACTTAAATATCGAACGACGTGCAATTGAAGAAGAGATGAAAGTAGATGCGCTGAAACTTATGGAGGAGCTAGACGACGAAGCACTTCAAGGTGATTTACCTGAGGTTATTTGCCTTTACAAAGATAATTGGCATCAAGGAGTTATCGGTATTTTGGCTGCTCGCGTGCGTGAAAAATATCATCGTCCGACCATTATATTTGCCCCTGCACATGATGATGAAGATAGTATTGGTAACGGAAATAGAGAAATCAAAGGTTCAGCCAGATCAATTCCCACTATTCATATTCGTGACGTTTTTGATAACGTTGCTAGTCAAAATGAGAATCTATTAGAAAAATTTGGCGGTCACGCAATGGCAGCCGGACTTTCACTTAATTTAAATCAATTAGAAACATTTAAAAGTGCGATTTGTAAGGTCGTGAGGCAACATGCAAATGCTGAAACATTCCAAGAGTTATATTATAGCGATGGTGAATTATTGGTAGATGACTTTGATTTACATCAAGCAGAAGCTTTACGTTATGCCGCTCCTTGGGGGCAGCATTTTCCTGCGCCAGTTTTTGATAATCAGTTTGTGATCGTAAACAAACGATTACTAAAAGAAAAGCATTACAAATTGATTCTAAAACCACTCGACCAAAGTCGTAGTATTAACGCTATTGCATTTAATGTAGAAGTCGAACAATGGCCAGAAGAGGGTGAATTGGTGCACTTACTATATCGCTTAGAAGTCAATGAATTCCGGGATACTCGCTCATTACAATTGATGGTTGAAAAGTTATTGTAAATAGTGCCAAAAAGGTGGGGGGTGTCTTGTACATACTTTAAAAGACCCCCCCCACCTTTTTGGCACTATTTAAGTATCGTTTTTGATGATGGTAAACAACCCGAGCTTGGATTGAAAATCTTATTGTTTGTTAGTGACTTACGCTTATTCGAGTAAGTTTAATGAGCTGTTTCAATCTTAAATACTCTCAAAAAAAGTAGCGACTCATTAAAATCCTCGGTATCCTCTCTATCCCCTAACTATTTTGTGTCGCCACCGAAGTTTCTGGTATCACAACTTTCCTATGCAAGAACAATATAATCATCAATCGATAGAGCCCGCTGTGCAAGAAATGTGGGAAAAAGAAAAACTGTTCGAAGTAACAGAAGACCCTGATAAAGAAAAATTCTACTGCCTCTCGATGTTTCCTTATCCGAGTGGCAAGTTACACATGGGTCACGTACGTAACTACACTATCGGCGATGTGATCTCACGTTTTCAACGCATGCAAGGAAAGAATGTTTTACAACCTATGGGTTGGGATGCATTTGGTCTGCCAGCTGAGAATGCGGCAATTAAAAATAATGTGCCACCAGCTGCTTGGACAGACTCCAATGTTGCTGAAATGGGTGCCCAACTTAAAACCATGGGCTTTGCTTATGATTGGTCACGTGAACTAGCAACCTGTAAGCCTGATTATTATCGTTGGGAGCAATGGTTCTTCCTTCGTTTACTAGAGAAAGGCTTGGTTTACCGCAAAAAAGCGACAGTAAACTGGGATCCTGTAGATAACACTGTATTAGCTAATGAACAAGTTGTAGATGGCCGTGGCTGGCGTTCGGGCGCTTTAGTTGAGCAGCGTGAAATAGATCAATGGTTCTTAAAGATCACAGCCTATGCTGATGAATTATTAGAAGACGTGCGTCAACTAGAAAACTGGCCACAACAAGTTCGCACAATGCAGGAAAACTGGATAGGTCGTTCGGAAGGTGTGGAATTATCTTTCACTCTAGAAGAGTCTGAAGAAGAATTATCTGTATTCACTACGCGTCCAGATACCCTAATGGGCGTTACTTATCTAGCAGTCGCACCACAGCACCATTTGGCACAACGTGCAGCTCTTGTAGATTCAGATCTTGCTGCATTTATCGAAGAATGCAAAAACATGAAAACCACCGAAGCTGATATGGCTACGATGGAGAAAAAAGGTTTTGATACAGGTTTTTTTGCTGTACATCCAATTACTGGTGAGACTGTCCCTGTTTGGGTAGCTAACTTTGTGTTGATGAGTTATGGCTCTGGCGCAGTAATGTCAGTTCCTGCACACGACGATAGAGACTGGGAATTTGCAAAAAAATACCAGTTAGAAATCAAGCAAGTGATTACTTCAGAAAACGATACCGTTGCCAATGAAATTAATATGGCAGAGGCTGCATATACTGAAAAAGGCATTCTGATTAATTCTGGTGAATTTAATAACCTCACCTCGCCAGAAGCCATCGATGCAATCGCTACCTTCTTACAAGACAAGAAAGCTGGACGTAAGATGATTAATTATCGTCTACGTGATTGGGGCGTTTCACGTCAGCGTTATTGGGGTTGCCCGATACCTATTATCTATTGTGATGATTGTGGCGCAGTGGCGGTGCCAGAAGAAGATTTGCCGGTTGAATTACCAACAGACATTGTCTTTGATGCCAGTGGCGCATCACCGATTAAGAATATGCCAGAGTTTTACGAGACTACCTGTCCAGACTGCGGTAAAGCGGCGACGCGTGAGACAGATACCTTCGACACATTCTTCGAATCATCATGGTATTACGCTCGTTACACTGGTCCAGATAATGACAAGTCGATGCTCGATGAGCGAGCTGATTATTGGTTGCCAGTTGACCAATATGTCGGCGGTATCGAACATGCAGTTTTGCATCTTTTATATGCTCGTTTCTTTAATAAATTAATGCGTGACGAAGGTTTAGTGGAATGCGATGAGCCTTTTACCAATTTGCTAACCCAAGGTATGGTATTAGCCGATACTTACTATGTTGAAGGCGAAAGTGGTGGACAAGAATGGATAGCACCAAAAGACGTCACTATCGAACGAACTGAAAAAGGTAAAATCACCAGCATCACAGATGCTGATGGGCGTAAAGTGATTGGTTCTGGCATGAGTAAAATGTCAAAATCAAAAAACAATGGCGTAGATCCGCAAGCTTTGATAGAAAAATATGGCGCAGATACTTTACGAGTATTTTCAATGTTTGCAGCACCACCAGATCAAAGTATGGAATGGTCTGATTCTGGTGTTGAAGGCGCGAACCGTTTTATTAAGCGACTTTGGCGTCAGGTTTATGTACATCTTGAAAATCGTCCACTCGAAGAGTTGGATATTGATAGCCTCAAAGATGTGCAATTAGAAATGCGTCTGAAAGCATATTCGACCCTACAAAAAGTCAGTGATGATATGTCACGTCGCTTTACCTTCAATACTGCGATTGCAGCGAATATGGAATTGTTGAATGACTTATTTAAATTCCATGAAGACAGTCAACAGTCACGAGCCGTACGCCAAGAAGCCTTAGAACTTATTGTGTTGATGTTATCGCCCATTATGCCGCATGTCTGCCAAGAACTTTGGGAGAGACTAGGACACGATAGCGCTGTGATGGATGAAAATTGGCCTGAAATTGATGAAGATGCTTTAGTCCAGTCAAAAATCCAAATGATGATCCAGATCAATGGAAAATTGCGTGGTAAGATCGATGTGGCTGTAGATGCAAATGACGAAGATGTGAAAAAACTCGCATTAGATAATGAGAATGCGAAAGCTTTTCTTGTCGATGTCACGGTGCGAAAGGTTATTGTTGTTAAAGGTAGGCTGATTAATATCGTTGCTAATTAAGTACTTCTAATTAGGTGCTTCGAAAACTTAAATCGATTTTGGTAAAGGGAATGAGCAAAGTATTTTTTTCATTGAAGCTTATATTGATACTGCTACTCATTCAGGGTTGTAGTGGTAATGGCTTTCATTTGCGCAAAAATGTTGAATTAGCTCCTCAATTCAGTAAGGTTCAACTGCAAGGTGTGGCTTCTGAATCTGAATTCAGCACACTTTTCTCTGATGCTTTATTTGAAGCAGGTGGCAGCATTGTAAATGATGCAAATTTAGCTAAAAGTACCATCATATTTAGTAAATTTGAAGAAGGACGTCGTGTCATTGCTTATACCAGTGACCGTCGTGCTAGAGAATATTTGGTTTTCTTGAAAATTGAATACAGAATTAGTAAAAATACCGATCAAAGTAACAACAAATTATTTAAAGTTACTGAGCTAGCTAAAAAGCGAATTAATATAGATCGTTCTTATTTGTTTGACCCTGATTTCGCTCTTGGTAAAGCGGAAGAAGAAGAACGAGTGAAACAGACTTTATATGAAGAAGCTACGCGTTTAATTCTGCTTAGGTTGAAATACTCTAAATAAGATATAGACGATAAGAATTCCTAGAAAGTAGAGGGGTGACTATTTATTTAAGCTTTCTTTTAGGAGTGCATTGTTAAAAATCATTCAATTCAATTAATCATATTTACTTTTGTTATGTGTTTTTCATCCATATCAAGGGCAGAGTCTGGATTTGAAAACTGGAAGCAGTCTTTTCGGCAGCAAGCGCTTGCTGAAGGTATCTCACCTCGAATTTTTGATCAATCTATATCAAATCTTACGCCTGACCCTGAAGTTATTGAATTAGATAATAGCCAGCCTGAATTCACCCGAAATATATGGGATTATCTTGATAATGCCACGTCGCAAGCACGGATTAAAAAAGGTAAGGCATTGATGCAACAGCATCATGTTTTGTTTGATCAAATAGAAAAAAGATACGGTGTACAACGTGAAATTATTACTGCTATTTGGGCTATGGAAAGTGACTTTGGTAGAAACTATGGTAATAAAAATGTGCTGAGATCATTGGCTACTTTAACTTTTGCAAGCAGTTCTAAAAAACGTGTTGATTTTGCCCGTAGTGAGCTGTTGTTAACGCTTAGAATCATCCAGACGAAAAAGATAAGTAGCCAAGAATTAGTCGGTTCATGGGCAGGAGCAATGGGGCAGCCACAATTTATGCCTAGCTCATTCTTGCTATATGCAGTCGATTATAATCGTGATGCCAAAATAGACTTATGGCAGTCAATCCCTGATGTGTTTGCTTCGATAGCTAATTTCTTAGCAGAATCCGGTTGGCGCAAGAATGAAACCTGGGGTGAAGAAGTCCGATTACCTAAACAATTTGATTGGCGTTTGAACAGTTCAGCTTATCAATTACGTTATCAGCAGTGGCAAGAATTAAACGTTAATAAAATCAATGAAAGGCGTTTTGATTTTCCTCAACGGCTAGCTTCTTTGTTTATTCCTGCAGGCAAAAATGGTCCTGTATTTTTAACGGAACATAATTTTTCGATGATCAAACGCTATAATCAATCGAGTAGTTATGCTTTAGCGGTTGCACAATTAAGTAATCTTTTTGGTTTGGGTGAAAAAATACAAGGAACTTGGCCGTTAACTGATAAGGCATTGAATATTGAACAAATAAAAGAAATACAATCGATACTAAATTCACAGAATCATAGTGTGGGTGATGTTGATGGTAAAATAGGCTCGAGAACTCGTGAGGCTATTCGTACTTGGCAACTTGAGAACGGATTTTCTGGTGACGGATATGCGAATCTATCGTTATTAAAAGTATTAAGAATACGTGCTAAAGCACAGAATTAGGCTAGACTTGTTCAATTTGACGCTAGATAAAAAGCTTTAGAATAGAAAATTCGCATTTGATCTAATACAAGATTGATGTCATTCATTATATTGAGGGAGATATCTTGAATAAAATAATAACAGCCGCTTTATTGATGACTATTGCTACTACAAGTATGGCAAAAACAAAAGTCTACGGAGAGCTACATGCATCTTACGATAAAATATTTACAGTAGGTGCTGAATCGAGAGATGACTTCTCCTCAAATAATTCTGTCTTTGGTCTTAAGGGATCGACTGAAATCAAAAAAGACATTAGTTTTATTTACCAATTGTCTTGGGGTTTTAGTTCAAATGGCTTTGATGATATTCGATCTGATGGAAACATTAATTTTGGTATTAACAACCGTAGTCAAGTTATCGGGCTCGCTAGTCCATCAGGCGCATTCATTGTAGGACGTTTTGATACGCCATTTAAAACAGTAGGTCGAAGAGCTGATTTGTTTTGGCATTCTCAGTTAGGTCAAAACCGTAATATCACTAACGCCTCAAATTGGGATGTAAGAGCGGATAAGATAGTTGTTCTGCAGTCACCTAAAATAAACGGATTTCAAGGTAGTCTTGCTTATGCTTCAGATATTGCAGATACCTCTCGCCTGACTCAAAATGGATCAGCAATTAGCTTAAACGGTTTTTATAAAAAGGGAAAAGTTTTGCTGGGTGCTGCCTATGAACAACATGACCTAGAGACTTCTCTTGCAAGTGCATCAGCTGATGTAGAAGCATTGCGTTTAAGTGCAATTTATAAGGACGGACCTCTGAAGCTGGTCGTTTTTTTCCAAAAAGAAGATAATGATTTTACTGCGACATCAGAGGCTGACGCTAATGTATTTGGTGTCGGAGTAGCTTATAGAAATGGCAAGAGAACACTGAAGGCTCAGATTTATAATCGAGATGTTGACTCTACAGATGAAGATTCTAATTTAATTGCAATTGGTTACGATTATAAAGTGACTAAATTTTTAGATATATATACTCAAGCAGCAAAAATTACTAATTCATCAAGCCTAGGTGGTTATGACCTTGGAAACACTACTTCAACAGTAGCTGATACTCATGGAGTTTCTTTAGGGATAAGATACAAATTTTGATTGCTTCGATGTTTTTTAAATAGAAATTAGCTTATAAAATCAAAAAAAGAGCCTCTTTACTCATGCGTTAAAGATGCCCTCTAATCAGAATGCAGCAAAAGACTATTTCGCGTATCGTCTAAGTCGACCTGCAACTGTAGATGGGTCAATGCCTCTTCTAATTTTAAGCTTAATTTCTTTTGGATTCTTAGATAGTGTTTCTAGTATAGCCTCTCTATCTTGGCGCCTAAGCTCATTGATACCAATCAATTCACGTTGGATGTTACCTTTTACAATTACTTTAGCGTCACTTACAAGGAAAAGCCCTTTAGAGGCTTTACCTATCTGCATCCCTGAAAAATTTATATTTAACTTCGTATTTACGCATATCGTTTCAACTAAATCAGCCGAAGCTTGGCTTCCACTCGTTGAACCATATTGAATGCATTCGCGCGGTAATAAAGTTAAACCTTGAGGTGTCATCGTTACACCATCTCCATCAATGGCAGCACTTAAATAGCTCTGGTCTTCTCTCAATTGATTGTTTTGTTGGGTCTGTTGAATTTGGGCTTGGGTAGGAGCTTGATAAGTTTGACCTGAATTTTGAGTCACAGCAGGGCCAGCGCACAATTGCACTACTTGATCGTTTGTAAAGCCGCGCTGCAAGTAATAATCGATATCGGATTTACTACAACTGTTTGCTAATGCAGCTGAACTTGAAAATAAAGCTGATGCTGACAAGATAGATAAGGCAATTATTGAAGTAGTTACTTTACTTGTTGGTGAGCCTAGTCTTGGTGATGACAAAAATGTCATAAATATCTCCGATTTAATTTATAGTAGCAATCGTATGGGTTTCATCATACGCAGTTAATTTAGTCAAAATTATAGTCAATAAAGTTCCCTAAGGTTAGATTATTGCTGTAATTGTTAGCTTAAATTTATATCAATCATTAATTGATCAGACATTTCTTCCAGAGCATCTTCGACTGCGTCAGCATTTACACCTTCTGGAAGTCCTAAGCTTAACTCTGCACAAAATAACATGCCGCCAGCCATACTGGCTTCCTTTACAGTGCTATCGAGTTCTTCGATATTGACATTAAGCTTAGCTAACACTTCCGTAACATCATTAATAATACCTAATCGATCTTGGCATAAAATTTCGACGTTTAGTGTTTTTGTCGGAGAAGGCTTGTTAGTTTTTTGTGCTGTTTCGATACGAATTCTTAAATCATTTGTCTGAAGTTTATCTAGCGCAGTACTTAAGGCTTCTACATTGCTTTCAGGTAAAGATATTTCAAGAATACCTGCAAATTTTCCTGCAAGATGGGCCATGCGGCTCTCGGTCCAGCTTGCTTTATGTGTCTCAAGAACTTCAGATATTGAGCTTACTAAGCCTGGTCGATCTGCTCCTAAAATGGTGACGATAATTGAAACGTGCATAATTTACTCCTTCAATGAATTGTCAGTGTATTCAAAATTACTCATCAAACAAAGCGTTTATTACTTATTTGTCTAGGTAAGTAATTCAAAAAACCGAGTCAAAACTTGATGATGTGATCTCTTTCACAGAAATATAATATGAGGTCAGACACAGGAAAAGCAAAACAGGCAAAAAGATGGGGGTGTCTTTTTAACTAATTTGACACTGATGTATTGATCTGAATGCAATCTTTAATCGTGGTTGAGATTGTGCATTTGTGCGAAGCTCTCTCAACCGAAGCAATTCGTTTATCAAGTAACTCAGGCCAGATTATTTTCATGTTGATCTGATTGATGCGTGTTGGATCTTCGAGGAAATCCCAGCTTAATTCTGTGACGATATTTTTAGTCGTAATTTCCATTCGCTTCGCATACTGATCTAGAACAGCAAAAGTGCAACGAGCTATTGATGTAACAAACATGGCAATGGCACTATAGCGTATTGCCTTATTTGCTAAATTTACGTTTAACTCGTCACTATCAAAACGAGATAAGCGTAATTCAGTTTGTCCTAATACTTTAATATTCATACTGTCTCAAAAAACTCATTTAAATGATTTAAAATTATAATTTTTTCACGACTTCTAATACCTCTGCTGCATGGCCTTTGACTCTCACTTTATCCCAGCGTTGCTTCAAGATGCCATCTTTACCGATCAAAAAGGTACTTCTGACAATGCCCATATATTCTTTGCCATACAGTTTTTTTAATTGCCAAACATTAAAGTGTTCGCAGACACCAGAATCGACATCTGATATTAATTCAAAGGGGAACGATTGTTTCGATTTGAAGTTATCATGACGCTTCATGGTGTCTTTAGATACCCCAAAAATTGCAGTATCGTGAGCTTTAAACTCATCATTTAAATCACGGAAGTCTTGTCCTTCAGTTGTACAGCCTGGAGTGCTGTCTTTAGGGTAGAAATAAATGACTAAATTAGACTTTCCTTTGTAATCTGAAAGTTTAAAATTTAATTCTGATGTGGCTGGTGCTGAAAAATCAAGGACAGTATCCCCGATTGCTAATGATGATTCAGACATTGTGTTTTCCTTTTAGGTGAATATGATGAAGGCTATTCTAAAGCAATAAACAAAAACATCATAAAAGTAGGGGGGTGTCTTTTAAATGTTTAATTTGCACCTTATTTGGAGAAGTAAAAGAAATGACTGATAAAAACCGTTGTAGTTGGGCAAAAGTGAATCAATTAGAGATGGATTATCACGATACCGAATGGGGTGTTCCGGTACATGATGATAAAATCTTGTTCGAATTTTTGATTTTAGAAGGTGCTCAAGCAGGACTCAGTTGGTCAACTATTTTAAATAAACGTGAAGGCTATCGACAAGCATTTGATGATTTTGATGTGCAAATAATTTCAAACTATGGCGAAACAAAGATTTTAGAATTACTTGCCAATCCGGGTATCGTAAGAAATAAACTTAAAGTAAATTCTACTATTGTTAATGCGCTTCTATTTATAGAAGTACAAAAAGAGTTTGGTAGCTTTGATTCTTATATTTGGCAATTTGTTGGTGGTAAGCCAATTATCAATTCCTGGTTAAATGCATCAGAAGTGCCTGTGACAACGCCTGAATCCGACGCTATGAGTAAAGACTTAAAAAAACGTGGATTCAAGTTTATCGGCACCACAATTTGTTATGCTTATATGCAAGCGATGGGAATGGTAAATGACCATGCGACAGATTGTTTTTGCTATGCTAAATAGTTAGTAAAAATAGTTATAAGCGTGCGTTTTTGCTAATCCTTTACTCTTGTGTTTCTCATGACGCGCGATTAGACTGCATTGCTTGTATTAAGCTATAAATTAGAGAGAGAAAAAGATGTTTCAAGGAAGTATGGTTGCGCTAGCGACGCCAATGACGCCTACAGGAGATGTTGATAAGTCTGCATTAGAGGCCTTGGTCTCATTCCATTTAGATAATGATACTGATGCGATTGTTGCCATGGGTACTACTGCAGAATCAGCTACTTTTTCTCATAAAGAACATCGTGAAGTCGTAAGGATGATCATCGCGCTAGTCGATGGAAAAATTCCAGTGATAGCCGGTACGGGCTCAAATAGTACTTCTGAAGCCTTGGCTCTGACTCAAGCGGCAAAAGTAGATGGTGCAGATGCGGTATTGCTAGTTTCCCCATACTACAATAAACCTCCGCAAGAAGGCCTATATCAACATCACAAATCGATTGCAGAACAGGTCGATATTCCACAGATTTTATATAATGTTCCTGGTAGAACAGCGATTGATATGTTGCCAGAAACAGTTGAGCGTTTATCATTATTAGAAAATATTGTTGGGATAAAAGAAGCAACAGGTGATCTTGAGCGAGCAAAAGAAGTTTTGGATCGTTGTGGTGATGATTTTGATCTCATTACTGGTGACGATGGTACGGCCATGGAATTTATTCTACTCGGTGGTAAAGGCGATATTTCAGTGACTGCCAACGTAGCTCCAGCACTTATGCATCAAATGTGTAAAGCCGCTTTGGCTGGTGATAGAGCATTGGCTGAAGAGTTGAATGCTAAGGTAGATGCGCTGAACTCAAAGCTTTTTATTGAGTCCAATCCTATTCCTGTTAAATGGTTGTTACATAAAATGGGATACGGAAGTAATACCATGAGGCTTCCTTTAGTTCCATTAGATGAACAGTATTACTCAGACGTCACTATGGCAGCTCGCGCAGCAGATATTGAATTAAGTTAATTTCATTTTTTATTTGTTTCATTGTTAGTCTCAAGGAACTTAATAAGAAGTAACGCAACAAAGTATTTTAAAGGATTAAAAGAAGGTATCGATGATTAACGTACACCGCAAAACTCTATCAACAACTCTAATATTGATGGCAGTCATCAGTCTGTCTGCTTGTAGCGCAGCGAATAAAATTAGAGGATTTATTGGTGATGATGCTGGTGTCGATTACCAGAAGAATCAATCAATTAAACAATTAGAAATTCCGCCAGACCTGACTCAGCCAGAATTTGATAAATCATTTGAATTGCCTACAGGTATCATTAGCGCAGTTTCTCTTAAAAATGGAACTGCAATGCCTCAAGCAAACTCAAGCAATGCTCGTGCTGTTAGAAGAGGTGAGTTATCGAACATCAGAACGGTTGCAGGAAAAACAGTTCTACTGGTTAATGATACTTATCCAAGATCATTAATACTGACTGAGATTATGTTAACGCGTATGGGTTTTAGTACGGTTAGTAAATCATCTTCAGGTGATGTGATCACGGCTAAATATAATGGCGCTGATGTCACTGTCGATGGCAAGAAAAAAGGCTTTTTCAGTAAGGCTAAAAGTTTAGTGGGTTTAGGTGGTGGTAATAACAAAGCTCTTAGCAGTGGAAAAATGTATCGCGTTTCAATTATAAATGAACAAGGTTCACCTATTGTAAGAGTTGCGCCTGTTACGGGTGGTTTATCTGATGCTGCTAATACAAAAATCATTACCTTATTAAACAACTCCTTTAATCAATAATTTATACGTTAAATGATTCGATTTGCGTCTCTAGGTAGTGGCAGTAAAGGTAATGCCACTCTTATCGAATCAGGTGTAAAAGAATCTGATACTCGTATCCTTTTGGACTGTGGGTTTTCCACTAAAGAAGTCGAGCTTCGTCTAGCTAAGCATCAACGTACTGCTGACAACATCGATGCAATCGTCATTACACACGAACATTCAGATCATATTAATGGCGTTGGAAGACTTGCTCGAAAATACAATATTCCCGTATGGCTAACCGCAGGCACTTGGCATAAATGCCGAGACAGTGCTTTCCCTGATACACATTTTATTGACTCACATAATGATTTTGAAATTAACGACCTCTGTTTGCAACCATTCCCTGTGCCGCACGATGCGCGTGAACCATGCCAATTTGTTTTCTCCGATGGAAAGTCCCGTTTAGGCATAGCAACCGATCTTGGGAGTATCACTCCGCATGTCGTTGCTAAATTAAATGATGTTGATGGGCTCTTATTGGAATGTAACTATGATTCTGAAATGCTTCAAAATGGAATCTATCCCCAAAAATTAAAAGAAAGAGTGTCAGGGAATAAGGGGCATTTAGATAATAAGCAAGCGACCCATTTATTGAAGAGCATTAAACGAGATAAATTAAAGCATCTCATAGGAATGCACGTCAGTGAAAAAAACAACACTCAAGAATTTGCTATGAATGCATTATGCGAAGGCATGGATTGTGAAAAAAGCGAAATATCAATAGCCTGTCAAGTTGATGGTTTTGGATGGAGGGAGCTGGCTTAAAAGATTTATTAGTATACTTATATGCCTATATATAGGGACGTGGAAGATTAGTTATAAACTATTTTAAATTAAATACTAAATAGTAGTTGACGGTTAGATTAGTGTGTCTATAATGCGCGACCTCAGACAGCGAGAGTGGCTTTAAAAGTTACTTAAGTTGTCTCAGAATACAGATGAATAAGTGTTTTATTTTTATTGATTTGTTTTGAAATTATCGTTTGATTATTTTGAAATAAAAGTTAAATAAAAGTTGAATAGTTTGAAATCAGGGAGTAGAATTCCCGCCTCGCTCAAACAACGGATTGAGCTGTTATTTAAAAAATGAGAACCAGAAAAACTTGTGTGGGTGCTTGTGGCTTGTGGATTAAAACGCAAGAAGCAAGAACCATACGAACGAAGAAAATCGGTATTTATAATATTTATATTATAGGTGTCGACGATTAACACGTAAGTTAGGTTCGACCTTCAATTTAAAGATATAGAGTCCGTAAGGACTTAAAACATTTTAAACTGAAGAGTTTGATCCTGGCTCAGATTGAACGCTGGCGGCATGCTTAACACATGCAAGTCGAACGG
>JBALXO010000087.1:0-4813 GCA_036960615.1 Cocleimonas sp.
TCAGCTTTAGTAGCACCCATGCGAATCGCAACTGCAAAACCTTGCAACATTTCATCTGCACCTGTTCCAATCACATGACAGCCAACAATCTTCTCGTCTGCGCCCTGCACTATTAACTTCATGTACGTTTTAACTTTGTGGCGTGTCATGGTGTGGTACATCGGTACGAAGTCTGTTTGGTAGACTTTGATTCCACCTTTTGCGACATCATCACCAAACGTTTCTCTCGCTTTTTCTTCACTCATACCAATCGTGCCAATCGGTGGATGGGTGAACATGACTGTGGCGATGTCGTTGTATGACATTTTGCGTTCTGGTTTGCCGCCGTATAAGCGATCACCTAAGCGACGACCTGCAGCAATAGCTACTGGCGTTAGTGGCGCTTTGCCGATTACATCACCAATTGCCCAGATGCCATCGACTGTGGTTTTTTCGTAATCATCGACTACGACTGTGCCGCGTGGTGTTAATTCAACATCGGTATTATCTAAGCCAATGTTATCTGTGTTTGGACGACGACCGATTGCCCAAATGAGCGAGTCGACATCTGTGATTTTTGTGCCATCTTTAAATTCGATTGTAACTTGTTTGTGACCATTGGCATTTGCGCTGCCGCTTTGCTCAATAACTTTACTGATGATTTCATCGTGATAGCGAGTTAAGCCATCTGACTTCAATTGCGCATCAAGCGCTGTTTGAATGGTGCTGTCGAAGCCTTCCATTACTGGCCAACCTTGGTGTAATACTGATACGTCTGAGCCTAAACCGTCCATTAGCATTGCGAGTTCTAGGGCGATGTATCCGCCACCAACGACAACAACTTTTTGTGGTTGGATTTCGTCTAATTCTTGGAAGAACCCGTCTGAGTCTAAGCCTAGTTCTGAGCCTTCGATATCACTTGGAATAATTGGGCGACCGCCTGAGGCGATTACGAAATTATCAGCAGTGTAAGTCTCGCCATCAACCTCAATGGTTTTGTTATCTAGGAATTTAGCCGAGCCTAGAATGACTTCTACGCCTGCACCGCCTAGGTAACCATCGTACCAATCGAGGATTCCACCAATGTAGTTCTCACGTTTAGCAACGAGTTTTTCCCAGTTAAGATTTCCTGCTGTGCCTTCTAGGTCAACATCGAATCCATAGTCTTGAGCATCCATTAAACCTTGTGCAATACCTGCGGCATACCACATAACTTTTTTCGGAACACAACCCACGTTGACACAGGTGCCACCGAGTTCTTTGTTTTCAATAACCGCTACTTTCGCACCGTAAGATGCGGCACGTTCTGCGATTGAAAGTCCGCCGCTACCAGCGCCGATTGAAATTAGGTCGTAATGTTTGCTCATATCAATATCCTTAATAAACGTCTCGATATACCTAAGTCGTTAATTTCTTATTCGTAATAAAAAGTAATGGAAATATACCTTAAAAGGACACCCCCCACCTTTTTACCTGTTTCTCTTTTAAATTAAGAGCAAGACTAAATCGCCTTGATAATGATTTAACGCCTATTATTTTTCTTTAGATTCAATTGAATCATTATTATTTTGCCGTGATTGCTTTTTGAGAAATTAACAGAGACTCTACTCTAGTCCAATGAACTAGAATAGAGATTCTGTAGCAACGCTGAGTTGGTTTAAAAGATCAATGCTCAGATTATGCGTTAGCTAGGTGAGCTTTTAGCTCTTCTGATCCGCCAATACATTTACCGTCGATGAAGATCTGTGGAACACTCGTTGATCCAACCATTGCACGTAGGCTTCGGTCTGTGTAGTCCGTTCCCATTACTAGCTCTTCAAATTCTAGGCCTGCTTCATCTAGCATGTCTTTTGCTGCTGCACAGAAACCACAACCCTCGCGTGACATTACAGTGATGCTTGCTGGTACCGCTGCATCTTTTGCGATGTAGTGAAGCATTGTGTCTGCATCTGAAACAGCAAACGGGTCGCCGTCAACATCTGCTTCGATGAACATTTTTTCTACTGTGCCGTTTTTAACGAGCATAGAGTATCTCCATGAACGCTTGCCAAATCCGATTGCTGATTTGTCTACTAGCATGCCCATGCCTTCTGAGAATTCGCCGTTGCCGTCTGGTAGGAAAGTGATGTCTTCTGCGTCTTGGTCAAACTGCCATTCGTTCATTACGAATGCATCGTTTACAGATACACAGACTACTTCGTCAACGCCGTTAGCTTCAAATGCTGGGATCAACTGGTTATAACGTGGTACGTGTGCTGATGAACAGGTTGGAGTAAATGCGCCTGGTAGTGAGAATACGATAACTGTTTTGTCTTTGAAGATATCATCTGTTGTTACGTCAACCCAATCGTTATCTTGACGGGTATGAAATGTAACTTGTGGAACGGCTTGGCCTTCCATATTTTTTAGTTCGTTTGACATTGTTGCTTCCTTTTAAGTATAAAAATAAAAATCGTTTTTGGTTACCATAAATAGTTTTTTGTAACTCATTTATGACTGAATTGGGGTGCATAGTATCGACAGTTTTACGTCCTGTAAAATAGTTTGTTATTATCGTTACATTCTATAAAATAGAACAGATGATATCTTCTACAAAACTACCTACTATTAAGCAACTTCGTTACTTTGTTGCCCTTGAAAAACACCAACATTTTGGTAATGCAGCGAAAGCTTGCTTTGTCTCGCAGTCTGCCTTTAGCGTGGCTATTAAAGAATTAGAGTCTCATTTAGGGGCGCAGTTAGTCGATCGCACTAATAAAAGTGTGACTATTACACGTACTGGTAGAGAAATTGCAAATCATGCGCGGCATTGTTTGCGCGATATTGAATACCTTGCTCAGGTTGCGCACCATAATCAAAAGCCTTTAACTGGGCGTTTAAATCTGGGTGTTATTCCGACGATCGCTCCTTTTATTCTACCTGACTTATTGCCGAGTATTCGGACCGAATATCCCGAATTAAAATTATATTTACGTGAAGATACTACACAGTCATGTCACGACTTACTCATCGATGGTGAGCTTGACTTGATTATGATTGCGCTGCCTTATAAACTGAGTAATGTTGAGGTGTTACCTTTATTTAAAGATCGTTTCTCACTGGCTTGTCATAAAAATAGCAAATTGATTGACCCTGATGATTATTCTCTTAATGACCTGCCTAAAGAGAGTGTGTTGTTATTAGAAGATGGTCATTGTTTACGCGACCATGCGTTGTCAGCATGTAAAATTAGAAATCAGGATACCGTGAGTCGTTTCGCTGCGAGCAGTTTGTTGACGCTAGTCAGTATGGTTGATTCTGATATCGGCATTACGTATCTCACAGAAATGGCGAGGAACTCTACATTATTGCAGAACACAGATATTAAGACTTATCCATTAGACGAAAAAAGCTATCGTGAAATTGGGCTTGCTTGGCGTAAAGGTAGCGCAAGAGAAGAAGAGTTCAAATTATTAGGTGATACGATTAAAAAAATACAATCAGATAAATCATTTTAGCTTTAATAGCTAAACTCCAATCATCGGATATTCAGCGACTATTCAGGCATAAAGCTATATATTTAAGACAAAATAAATACCAAAAACAAATTATAAATAAGTATACGGGGAGTCTGTTTAGCAGTTAAGCACTGAAACAGGTACTGATATGTCGGAAACCGACACCATAAGAAGAATAAAAAAGGATAACTATGTCTTCCGTTGATGCACTTTCTATTCATCCTACTTTAAAGCTAATTTTCCCTAAAGAATATTCGGCTGATCTAAAAGCGCATGATGATGAAAAAGAAGAGCTTAATGCTGATACAGCATGGCATTATTATTCACACTCTATACGCAGAAACCCTGCGGATTTAACCTTACATACGCATCGCGTATTTTTTGCAATGCAGCATAAAGATGCTATTTTGTTACCTGGCTCACTACATGATCTTTTTTATGTACTAAAAGATGCAGGCGAAAAGCTGCGCATTCGTTTACTAAAAGCTTCTTTACCTTACTTAAGCCGACAAGATACTTTGTATTTTGCTATGTGGATTAAAACAGGTATTAAGAAAGGAATGGGTTACCAATGGGTAAATGGTTCTGTTTTATCTGATGGTCTTTATGGTCCAGATCAAGACTTAATAACCATGATTGCAAACGAAAATGAAGAATATAAATTATCTCCGTTAGAAGAAGCTAGATCTTGCATGGAACTCGGACAGTTAGATGTCGCTCAGAAGGTTTTGCATGATGCTCTAGCTTTAGATGCTGACAATAAAATGCTTAATGAAGAGCTAGATTATTTAAATAATTATATAAAAAGTAGAGAAATTGATCCTCCTAAAGAGGTAACGAAAAGTAGTGGCTTTGGCAGCGCGCTGGGAAAAATTAAAGACAAGATATTTAGTTAATTATTGATTTTGAATCAATGATTAATTCCATATAAAGCAAAACAAGAAACTGAAATTATGCTTAATTACAATAATATAAAAATAGCGATGCTAGAACTCAGTGATCAAAATCGCGCTGTTCTAGATTATTATTTTAGTAGCACAGGCAAAAGTCTATTTACATTAGTCGATGAGGATGAGGCAGATGCTTTTATTACGGACTATGACTACCCTGGCGCTAAAGAATCTGTTGAAAAAATATTAAGCACTAATAATAAACCTATAGTAATTCTATCTGTTAGAGAAAAACAGTTACCTAGTACGGTATGGTTAGCAAAACCAATCGTCAGTAGTGAACTAGCAAAAACTGCAGATTCGCTTCGACAAATGATTTTAACAGCCTCAACGACTGAAGTTGAAGTTGCTGAAGATGTAATAGTTGAAATTGTTGAAGAAGAAGTT
>JBALXO010000087.1:4913-15023 GCA_036960615.1 Cocleimonas sp.
GAAGAAGTTATAGCTGCTGAAGAACTCGTTGATGAAAGCTTGTCTATTGAAATTCTTGATACTGAAGATGTAGCTTCTAAGATCCTTGATACTGAAGATGTGTCTTCTGAAGATCTGACTGCTGAAGCTCATGTTACAGAAAATGTGACTTCTGAAGAATTAGTTTCTGAAAGTCTCGCTTCTGAAGATTCGCAAGTTGAAGCAATGGAAACTGATGCTTTTGAGGTATTTACTACTGAGTCTCTAATTTCAGAGGCAGCGACTATCGAAGCTGAAATTGCTGAAAACACAACAGCAGAAACGCCTGTTATGGAAAATACAGTCCTTAAAGCGAATAATAGTGAAGTGGCTTCAACAACGGCAGTTTCAATGCCTGTGCTTGAAGAAGCACTTAGCGCAGATAGCAGCAATGATATCTTCGACATACTCGATCTTAATGCAGAAAACGCAGAGTTAGATGAAAACGAGACAATCAAAGCTAGATTAGCAATGGCAGGAACCGCAGCTTTAGTTTCTGCAACCGCTGCTGCAGTAATAGTTAACAGTGATAATTCACAAAATACAACTGAAAACAGTGAGCAATTTGAAGCTTCAAATTTAGATTTTTCAGACATCCTACTCGATAATGAAGCTAATTCTACGCCGAATACAGAATCAGAGAGTGAAGTTGATGCTTTACTAGAATCATTGATTTTAGGTGAAGGTAATAAGACACGTAAAAGCACAGTCAGTGATGATGTTATTACTGAAACTGATCTTGATGGTAATAGTGAACTTGATGATGATACTTTCACTAAAAGTCTAACTCCCGATGAGAAGCTAGATAACGATTTAGATTCTATATTTGACTCTGAATTTAATAATGACACCTCAATTAAAGATGAAGTTAAAAATGAAATCGAAGAAGTAATTGAGGTTGTTGAGCAAGAAACTACTGACTCAACTGATATTGACCTTCAAAACGAAGAAATTACTATCGTTGAAAAAACTAATACCCTTCCTGAAGAAAATGAAGACTTATCGCTAGATGAAGACTTTACTATGCATGATGATCTAAACCCTTCTGATGAAGATGTTTATGCCAACACGCTTGAAATTGATTATGCAGATATTAAAGCTAAAGATTCTGAAACACTCCCAAGCATTAATATAGAAGTTGAATCTGAGGAAACTCTATTAGAGATAGATGAAGATTTACTTGAAGAAGAAATTAATGAACTTGCTGGGACTGAAGAGCTTAATGAGACAAAAGAGTCTTTAGACACAGAATTATTTAGTTTAGAGCTTGAAACTATTATTGAAACTGACGATGCTATTAGTGCATCAATAGATTCAACACTGGAAATTCTCGAAGATAACCTTTCAAGTGATAAAGCTAACTTCAATACAACGCTTGATGAAGAAGCCGATGATGAGCTTAATAGCTTATTGAAAGAAGTATCTACTAAATCTGAAAATCTTACTGCCACTCCAGACAACATTTCTAAGATCTCAGCTTTTATTGAAGAAACTATTGCTATTGAAGATGATCTTGATGATGTATTAGAAAATAAAGAAAAATTAGCGCCTTCAGACAAAGACAAGGCAGATTTTGACTTACAATCATTATTAAATGAAGTTCGCGAAGAAGCAGGGGCAGACCCATCAGTACAATCTGGTGTAATGAGTGGATCTGAACAAACTAATGTAGAAAAACGTTGGATACAGTTATGCGGTAACATCGATAGCATTACTACACAAAAAGAAGTGGCGAAGATTTCGTTTACTTTAAAAGATCATTTATTAGATGTTTTACTCAAGCAAATTGAAGCAACCAAAGATAGCGAACAGCTATATCGTATTAAATACAATGACTTAATCATTGTGCTTGATCACTCGCAAGATTGCATTTACTGTAACCTACCAGTGACAAGTGATGAATATTCAGAAACTTGTTTTGCTGAGATAGAACACAAACAAATTAAGGTTCACGATTTGGATTATAGTGAAGTCAAACTTTATAGAGACAAAATAGAGCAGAATCCTGATAGAGCTCACAGTATAGAATCATTTATTTGGTCGACGAGTTTATTAACATCACGTGGACGTCTTCCTGCGAAGACTGATATAACGAAAAAGATTGGATTAAAAATGTGGCCTAATTTAACACGTGTTGAATTAACACCTAATGCAATGCAAATTGCCGCGGTATTTAGTAAAAACCCAGGTAATCTGTTAGAAGTTTCAGAGTGGTTAGGTCTCGAACAACGTTATGTTTTTGCCTTTTATAATGCGGCATTATCTCTTGGCATGATCGAACTCGATAGCAGTAAGCTGAAAAAGCCAAGTTTCAGTTTAGGCAAGAAAAACTCAAAAGATAAATCTGAAGAAAGAAGCTTCTTTGGTCGTCTACTTCAGAGGTTAAAATCATAAGCTATGTCTACTATGTCGAATAAAAAAATCATATTTACTGGCCCTGTTGGCGCGGGTAAAACTACAGCTATTCAGACAATGAGTGATATACCCATTGTAAGTACCAATGAAGAAGCAAGTGATATGACCAAAGATCGTAAACCACAGACGACTGTCGCTATGGATTATGGTCGAATCAATATTGGTACAAAAGAAAAAATCCACCTTTACGGTACTCCTGGACAAGAACGTTTTAGTTTCATGTGGGATATCTTAACTAAAGGTGCATTGGGTTTAATTCTATTGCTTGATAACTCTAGAGATAATCCACAGCAAGATCTGAAATTTTATACAAATGCTTTTAAAGAGTTCATCGACAAAGGTGATCTTATTATTGGCGTGACTCGAATGGATGAAGTGAGTAGCCCTTCAATTCAAGATTACCGGACTTGGTTAGAAGAACTATCAATTTCAGCGCCCGTATTTACAGTCGATGCACGTGAAAAGCAAGATATTTCATCATTAGTTCAGGCCCTACTTTACTCACTAGACCCAGGGATAGCAGCATAATGAGTCAATTTAATATTAATAATGGGCTACAAATTAGTATTACACCACGCGGCGCCTATTATGCTGTTCAAGATAGTACTGAAGACGTAACTCGCGGTATTCTAATTAAGTTATTGCATGAAGATACCTCTTTACCTTTAACAGACAAAACTATTACTAAACTATGTGAGATGGAACTTGAAGATGCTTCTAACTTAATCCATAGAATGCAGACCTTAGGTTTGATTTCTGGACAAAAAGAAGTTGAAAATGCGCCTGCAAGAAATCTTGAAGATATTTTGCCGGATTTACTTGGCTCTCTTTCAGATTCTAAAAAAGTACTATTAGCAGAACATAGTGGCCTTTATCTTGGTGCTTCTGGTTTTCCACATGAAGCGGCAGAAGAATTAGCTGCTATCAGTGCAAACTTGTCAGAAGTTTACGAACGACATAAACGCCTATTAAATGGAAATCTACGTTTTAATCAGCGTGCTTGGGGGCTTATAGATGCAGCGGGCAATAGTGAAGTTGGTTTTTGGCCACTATATGTAGGCTATAACCAATTTGCTTTAGTGATTCATGGTATGCCACAACTTAATCGACCCGCTTTCAAACGCTTGGTCTGGTTGTTGATTAGGCGCTATGGAGCAATTTAAGCAGTAAAATTTAAGATGTAAAAAAATGAATAATTCGAATAACAATAGGTGTAATTATATTTACACAAAGAGGAAATAAACATGCGTTCTGAAATGTTAAGCTCAATTTTGAGCGATTTAAATGGTTCTAGTGCCGACATCGAAGCTTCTGCAGTCTTATCTACAGATGGCTTAATGATGGATTCACTACTACCTTCAGGAATGGATGAAGATCGAGTTGGTGCGATGAGTGCTGCAATGCTTTCTTTAGGGGATCGTACTGCAGAGGAATTAGCTCGCGGATCATTAGAGCAGGTACTAATCAAAGGTAAGCACGGTTATATTTTAATGACTTATGCAGGACCTGAAGCAGTAGTGACTGTTTTGACAAAACCCGAAGCACGTTTAGGATTAATTTTTCTTGATGTTAAACGCGCAGCAGATGCGATTCAAAAAATAGTTACTTAATTGCGTTCAACATTGGCAGTTTTAAAACTGCCAAGTAGAAAACCTCTTAAAAATATTATTCGTTTCTTTTAATAGCAGGCTCAATTTATTGAGGCTGCTATTTTGTTTTTGACTTTCTAGAAAACGTTACGCTGAAGCATAGTGAAGGCAATATTGGAATACAGTGACTAAAACCCAAGAGTGATTTAGCGAGACAATGTTGGAGTATAGCTACGATGACTCGAAGGGTGAGTTTTGTGGAAACTCATAAAAAGATGGGGGGTTCTTTTGTAATATGTTTTATTAACGATTAAGACTTAACTTTATCAACCGCTCGCTTCCAACCTAGCAATAGCTTATCCCGCATCTCAGTTTTCATATCAACTTCGAAAGTTCGTTCACATTGCCATTCCTTTTCAACATCATTCGTCGAATCAAAAATTCCAATTTGTAAACCCGCTAATATTGCAGCGCCCAAGGCAGTTGTTTCAGTAACTACAGGACGCTCCACTGTTATTCCCAAAACATTTGCAAGAAAACCACACAGCCAGTTGTTTTTTACCATGCCACCGTCGACTCTTAAAAACTCTGGGCGCACGCCATCTTTTTCCATCGCCTCAAATAAATCAGCAGTTTGATAGCAAATTGATTCAAGCATTGCTCTAACAATATTCTCGACACCAGTGTTACGTGTCATGCCGAATATCGCTCCTCGTGCATCAGGATCCCAATGCGGCGCACCTAAGCCTGTAAACGCTGGAACTAAATAGACACCGGCATTATCTGGTTGATTGGCCGCCATATGCTCTGTATCAGCTGCATTATCAATAATACCCAGACCATCTCGCAGCCATTGCACACCAGCACCTGCTACGAAGATAGAACCTTCAGTAGCGTATGTGGTTTTCCCCTTTAATCGATAAGCCACGGTTGTTAATAGTTTGTTTTGAGACATAACTGCTAAGTCACCCGTATTCATCATCACAAAGCAACCCGTGCCATAGGTGCTCTTAATCATTCCTGGCTTAAAACAAGCTTGACCGATTAATGCGGCGTGCTGATCACCGGCAACTCCTGCAATAGGTAAATTTCCGGGTAAGAGTTCAACTGAGCAAATACCGAAATCATCGGCTGAATCTTTAACATCAGGCAACATTGCAGTGGGAATATCGAATAACTCCAACAAGCCCTTATCCCAAATTTGCTTATGAATATTAAACAGCATAGTACGAGAGGCATTCGTTGCATCGGTGGCGTGAACTTGGCCTTCAGTTAGTCGCCAAATCAGAAAACTATCTATCGTCCCAAATGCTAGCTCGCCTTTTTCTGCACGTTTTTTTGCGTTGTCGACATTATTTAGAATCCAGTTGATTTTACTGGCTGAAAAGTACGGATCGAGTAGCAGACCTGTTTTTTCTGAAACACTCTTTTCTACATTTTTATCTTTGTTTTTTAGAGTCTGACAAAAACCAGCTGTTCTGCGATCTTGCCAGACAATCGCATTATAAATTGGCTCTCCGGTTGCTTTATCCCAGACAATGGTGGTTTCACGTTGATTAGTAATACCTATCGCAATGACGCCATCACCCAATTCATCGGCCTTAGCGCATGCTTCACGTGACACAGCTAAAGTAGTGAGCCAAATTTCTTCTGGATCATGCTCGACCCAACCATCCTGAGGAAAATACTGGGTAAATTCTTGTTGAGCGGTAAAACAAACCTTGCCTTTTAAATCAAATAATATCGCACGCGAACTGGTTGTTCCTTGGTCAATGCTCAAGATGAATTTTGCCACTTTAATTCCTTTAGTTCTCGTGATAATCGTTAGTATCTAGTTAATTATATAACAATGTATTTTTAAGACACCTCACACCTTTTTAGTTAATCTATCGTTTTGTTAATTAAAATCAAAAACTCTATCCGATTAATTATTTATTTGTATCACTTGTGTCTCCGCCATCACCATAAGCCATAAATGCACCCAGTAGTTACCCAAATATCTGAACTTTAAACGCGAGCATGATTTGTAAAAAGACAGACACCAAGTATTTATATCAATTACGACAGAAGGCTCAGAACTATTAGACAAAAAGACCTATCTACGAGCAATGCTCAGAATCACTTTTTGATAAAATAGACGATAGTGAAAAAAAACACTGAATACCATTGTGCAAAAAACAAATAAAAATCGAACTAAGCGGAACATATATTTATAATATATATAACTAGGATCTCAATAATCAGTAGTAACTCTTGAAATACGAGAAGTTGAGTAAGAGTAAGACATAAAAAAGGCCTTTACTGTTATTTACAAATGCCGCTTCGAGCATTATGCGTATTGGCTACTCGACTAGAACTCGAACCTGAGACTAATAGTATTATGAGTCATAAATAGTCAGCTTCAATCAAAATTTATTTATGGAATGTAGATAATAAATAATTTTTCTATTTGTTTATTTTGAAAATACTCTATTCAGCAATTCCCGCTATAAAATCTTTAACTTTCTGTTCTTCTAGAAATGGCATATAGCTAAATTTTGTATCTTCTTTATTAAGTTTATCTGCAAGCTTCTGTGCTTCATTCATTGATAAACCATCTTTAACAACAGAACTATCTCCGAGACTCTGTCCTTCAACCAAATGCTTAGATTTAATAACCACCCACTCATTTATGGACTTACTAACAAAAGCGGCAAGTGATTTAGCTTGTTCTTCCTGGAGCATAACTTTTAAATTCTCTTAGTTTGTTTTTATATTAACTTCTAAATAGACCTTAGAAATAGTTAGAATATATTACCCAACTCTAAATAGAAGTCATATTTATAAATATTAGTTTCTTACTAGAGTTTACTTTATTTAGAATTTAACAGTATGAAACAAAAACCTGTGTTTTTTTCAGGATTATTTAAGTGCATAATAATTCACAGAATAAACCATAAACTGAAGACTAGACCTAAACAAGTATCGTTCTAATTAAAAGTGAAGATTCAATCTTGTATACATACTTTATGATTATGTTAAAAATAAATAACGGTCAATCTGATTCAGCCGACTCATCAAGCATTACTATTCTGTTTTTAAACGAAGTTATTGAAGCGACTGGCATACCCTTACCTCTCTTCCATTGAGAAACTGCCTCTCTTTTATTTTCTCCAGTGACAATAATTAACAGATATTCGTTATTGCTCAAAGTTTGAGCACTCATGCTTACTCGCTCTTTAGGGGGCTTAGGTGAGTTATGAACGGCATGGGTTACTTCGTCTGGCTCATGAGTATTACCGGGGAACAGACTGGCTGTGTGCCCGTCTTCTCCCATACCTAACATGACCAGATTAAAAGGTGTTTGAGTTGCGATTTCCTCTGCGTATTTTTTAGCCGCTACTTCTGCGCCTATTTCAGCAGGAATAAGGTGTACATTTGCGCCTGGAATATCGATCTTTTCCAAAAGGCTTTCTCTGATCATTTCGCTATTTCGTTCTGGATCATTTTCTGGCAAGCAACGTTCATCGCCAAGATAAAGGTGCCATTTCTCCCATTCACAGGGTTGTTCTGCAAGTAGTTCGTATATTTTTTTGGGTGTTGTTCCGCCCGCTAATACGATACGGAATAGACCATGAGCATCGATACTTTCTATTGAAACGTTCAAGATTAATTTAAGTGCTTCATTGGCTACGTCATCTGCCGTAGGGAATACTTCCCACTGTTCTTCAAGAGTGTCTTTTGTCATGTGATATTAATTTCTATGCTGTATGTGAGGCAATTGCAGAAGCCGTTACTTTAGTTATCTCATCAAATTTTCCTGAGTTGATAAATGATTTGGGAACTATCCAACTACCACCTACACATAGCACGTTATCTAACGCTAGAAAATCCAAGTAGTTGTTTTCGTTAATCCCACCTGTTGGACAAAAGCGTGCATGCTGAAACGGTCCACCAAAGGATTTTAAAAGAGGTATTCCACCTACAGTAGTTGCTGGGAATAGTTTGAAGTGTGTGTAGCCTAAATCCATTCCTTGCATGATTTCTGATCCTGTTGAAATACCAGGAATTAAAGGGAAATTAATGTGATTAGCTCTCTGTAATAATGATGTACTTGATCCAGGACTAAGCGCAAAGGTTGCTCCCGCATCTCTTACTCTAGCTAAGTCAGCTGGGTTAAGTACAGTACCTGCTCCGATATGAGCTTCTGGCACTTCTTTGGCAAGAAGACTAATTGCATCAAGTGCTGCATCGGTTCTCAGGGTAATCTCTAATACATTGATACCGCCAGCAATCAAGGCATGTGCAAGATCTATTGATTGAGAAACATCATCAATTTCAATCACAGGAATGATTGGAGACAAAGACATAATCTCTGCTGGGGTTAAGTGTGTACTGCTCATATTTTTTGCCTTTATTCGAATTAGTATTCAAATGATTTCTAGTTTATTTAAAAGTGCCTAGCCGAAGGTCAGGTAGACAATATTGGAGTATCACGACGACGACCCGTAGGGCATGTTTTTCATTACAAATTAATATAAAACACGTGAAAGGTGGGGGGTGTCTTTTTTATTTATTTAAGAGCTTATGCACTCTCTTCTCCCGGTAAGCTAAAGATACTAGCCCCTTCTTCAGCCCCCGATATGTTTTGACGTAAAGATGCGAAGAGTTCTCGACCCATGGAGAAACGATTGCCGCCTAATTCAGGTTTTGTAATTTCACGCTTGGCTATTTCAGCTGAATCAACGAGTAACTCAACGGTTTCATTCTCAACATCCAAACGCATCAAGTCGCCTGATTGTATTTTGGCAATGATACCTCCTTCGCTAGCCTCTGGTGTCATGTGAATTGCTGATGCAACTTTACCTGAAGCGCCAGACATTCTTCCGTCCGTGACAATGGCGATGTTAAAACCTTCGTCTTGTAAGGCTCCCAATGCAGGTAATAAACCATGAAGTTCCGGCATACCATTCGCTTTTGGGCCTTGATATCGCACGACAGCAACAAAGTCTTTGTTGAGCTTGCCTGCTTTGTAAGCCACATCTAATTCTTCTTGTGAGTTAAATACTTCGGCAGGTGCTTCGATCAGTTTATGCTGGGGTTTTAGTGCAGATGTTTTGATGACACTGCGGCCAACATTACCGTCTAAAATACTTAAGCCACCATGATCACTAAAAGGCTCTGAGACTGTACCAACAATGTCTTTCTTCGTCTTATCAATCGAGGCTTGTTTCCATGTTACGGTATTTTTTGCAGTCGCATCTAAACTTGGTAATTGAGTATATTTGTTGAGTCCTTTACCTATAATGGTATTCACATCATCGTGCAGTAAATCATTCTCTAATAGTTCTTTAATCACTACAGGCATGCCACCCGCTTGATGGAAGTGGTTTACGTCAGCACTGCCGTTTGGGTAGAGCTTTGTGAGTAATGGAATCTCTTGCGCGAGATCATGAAAATCTTGCCAGTTAATGACAATACCAGCTGCACGAGCCATGGCGACTATGTGAATGGTGTGATTACTTGACCCACCAGTTGCAAGTAAACCAATCACTGCATTTACAAAGCTCTTTTCATCTAACATTTTACCGATACCCATTGAACCTGAGTCGGTATTTATTAGTGACAGTATTTTTTGTGATGAGGCTTTAGTTAGCTCGTCTCGTAAGAGTGTATTAGCATTTACGAACGAAGAACCAGGAAGGTGTAATCCCATCATTTCCATCAGCATTTGATTACTGTTTGCAGTGCCGTAAAAAGTGCAAGTACCTGGACTATGATAAGAGGCTGACTCTGAAGCCAGCAATTGCTTTTCTCCAATCAAGCCTTTGGCAAAGTCTTGGCGGACTTGTACTTTTTGAGTATTACTAATGCCAGAAGGCATTGGCCCACCAGGAATAAATACAGCGGGTAAATGACCAAAACTTAAGGCGCCAATGATCAAACCTGGAACAATTTTATCGCATACGCCGAGATACAAAGCTCCATCAAACATATTATGTGATAGAGCAATCGCTGCTGCTTGAGCAATAACGTCGCGGCTAAATAGACTGAGTTCCATACCTGGCTGTGATTGGGTAACACCATCGCACATGGCGGGTACACCACC
>JBALXO010000088.1:0-14347 GCA_036960615.1 Cocleimonas sp.
TATGCCTGCTGAAATAGAGATACTAGCGACAGCAATATTAACGGATCCAACAAAAATTCAAATTACTGCTGAAACGGTTACTATCGACTTGGTTAATCAAAGTGTATACCACCTTGATAAAGCCAATAAAGTCCCTTTACTCTTTAACATCTTGAAAAATCCTGATTATAAAAAAGTGCTCATCTTTTGTAAAACAAAGTATGGCGCTGACATTATTGTTAAAGCACTAGAAAAAGCATCAATAACTGCCGCTAGTCTCCACAGTAGTAAAACACAAGCAGTTAGGGAAGAAGCCTTACAAAACTTTAAAGATTCTAATCTAAGAGTACTCGTTGCCACTGATGTTGCTGCTCGCGGAATTGATGTTGATAATATTAATTTAGTCATTAACTATAATCTTCCTGAAGACCCTAGAAACTACATACACCGTATAGGACGAACTGCTCGTGCTGGAAAAAGTGGCATGGCCATTTCATTTGCTGTAGAAAACGATATAAGACAATTAATTAATATTGAAAATAGCATAGGGCAAGTTATTCCTGTTGTTACAGAACAGCCTTTCCATAAAGAGTTTTCAAAAGCGCCTAAACAAGTCAAAAAAAAGGTAAGTAAATCAAATAAAACAAATAGAACAAATAGAACAAGAAAAAAAAGTAAATAAAGGCAGGTATAGATTAGCCAGCTAGATTAAAAATATCACCTTGTCTCACTATGGGTTAAACGTGCCTTTCTTTATTGTGAAAACAAACACACCGGGCAAAATTATCCGCACCGCCTGATTGGCGTAAAGAGAAACACCGTGCGTTAAAAAGTGTTTTACGGTCGGCGCGTATGCGTTGATGTGGGTAATGGATAACGGGTAACCATTGGGTGCTATTTATTGATGAGTAACAAACGATATATTAGCCAACAAACAAAGTGGTTACCCTAAAGAAAAAACCAATCTCTACCCTCAGCGATACGCACAAAGTGAATGTTAACAATTTAACGATGAATGCCCCTTTGCTGGTTCAGGAGCCAGTAACGCTTACGTACAATCAAGCTTAGAGTTACGAACGCCTGCAAGCTCATTGCAGGCGTTCGCAACTCTAACCTGAAACGATTAAATCAAAGCAAAAACGACTACTTTAAATGCTTTTAACGCATTTATTTACTCAGTATATTAATTTTCTTTGTATCGAGTCGAAAGTTCAGTAAAATAGTGAGTCTTTAACAGTTCTATAAAGGTTCGTGATGATACGCGTTGTTTTATATATTTCAGATAAATGCCCCCATTGCCGTGAAGCTCAAAAATACTTGGATGATAATGGCATTAAATACAGATTAACAAATGCGAAAATGCAGCGCGGTAGAAAAGAGCTCGATGCTATAGGCGCTAACTCTGTACCAGCTCTAAAAATTGGTAATAAAGTAATGATTGGCTGGGATCTAAAAATTTTTAAGAAACTCTATACCGCAGATTAATAACTATAATTATCTAACGAGATAATTGAACAACCAATGGGCACAGAGTTTTGATTACTCTATCTCAATATGGGTGAGATTAATAACTGGCGCTACGAACTTGTTAGGCATATGTTTATAACCATAATGAAAAATTTTGGACGTGAGGAAACAAACAAGACATATACATTAAACAGCCGATAAAATAATTTGAGTTCTTTACGGGTTAATCTCGTAAAGACTGATAAAATTCTCGGTATTCTCATTTATGTAACTACGCATAATATTTTAGGCTCTCAACCACTAATTGAAACTGGCTTCTAATGATCACTTTTGCCACCTAAAACGTTAAATAATATAATATGAACGACTGTGATGAGCATGTAGGAAACATCAAGCCATCATACCTGCCGTTGAAATTCTAACCTGAAACTATTTACCAGCTACTAAACTAAAACCAAAATTCTATTTTTAATGTTCTGAAACCATTGATTATAAATGGAGAAGTCATAGACAATTCTAAACGACGTTACACTCAAAAAAACATAGAGTGTAAGATAATCCATATAGGAAACCCCAGAATTTTGCAATTTGTGTGTTCGCTAGAGTACAGACGTCCCGATTAATAGTGCGTACTGTTTCACCATTAAAAATATTAGGAGACTAAAGTCAATTGAGTCGAGTCGAATAAATTGCACATAATAAGACCCATTTTGGAGAACACTGATGAAAACGTTTCAGTTAATTCGAACGACCTCTTTTTATCTGATCTGGGTAATCCTAAATGGTTGCAGCGCAATCATTTCTCAGCAAATCAGCGTCAGTAGTGGCACAAGTCTAGTTTTCCCAAAACCACATCACAATCTTATCCCTACTGTTAAAATTGCCCCAAAAGTGGTTGTAACGAACGACTCAATCAGCAATGTGCTGAAGTCGGCTACCTCCAGGTTTAAATCAATAGCATGGTCATTGTGGCCATAATGAAAATAGATGACGAATGATATCTAATATCTTTGCATTGTGTTGTTCGATTATAGAAACTTAAGTTAATAAAGGATCAGATCATGAACAAAAATTTTTTAATAGCTTTCATTGGATGGCTGACGTTTTTAGCTGGTAGTGTCTTCGCAAAAGAGGTAATTCTCGATACAGGAGAAACATATCGCCAGGGGAACCTCACTGTCACCTGCGGCATAGCGTTAACCGAGCATGTGCCGCAGGCTTTCAAAGAATGCCAACACTGGGACGATTTTAATAAAAATTGCCTGTTTGAAAAAAAGACTTATATATACAAAAATCTCCAATGTGTTGAAGGATGTCAGTACTGGGAAAAGTTCAACAACACCTGTCATTATCAGACAAAGTGTTCTTTCGACCCAGGGCAGGAGTGGTTTGTTCGAACCACATGCGATAAGTTTGACGGCTTCAACAATACCTGTGTGAATACAAATGATATAAAAATAGTGCAATGATACAAGAAAAAGGTCTGGTTATCGGTAGCGACCTTAATATTTTCTATCAACCTAAAAAATTAATCCAAGGGAAACGTTATCGAGCCTGGGGTATGAAGACGCTGGGTAACTAATATTTCAATGCAATACTGGTTGACGTACCACATAGCACTTGATGTTCCTAGGCCGCATTGTTGGTTTTGGGCAAAATGGAAAATATTGGACTAAACGGCAAAAATCGCTGAACAATTTAATAAATGCCGACCACGACCAATGAGGAAACTCGAAGTTCATTGGTTTTACCTATGTTCCGGCAGTAATCAGCCTTATTACTTGCAACCCTTAGCAGGTTATCAAGACGTTAGTCGTCTAATGGCGGATCCAACAAGGTTAGAGAGAACGGAGCTATGAAGGAACTAATGAGTGAATCAACTAATCGAAGGTCTACGTTGCCACGATTGTCAGGCATCAGGTGACGCGTTTGTCTAAAAGAGGCCGGTGTTTAGCATGCTGGGCCGTACTGGTGTTTGCACATCTTCCCACCATCGTTTTTGCCCAATCATCGTGCTCCGGAATTCAAGTGAAAATTCCGAACATTAAAAATAACACTGGGGTTGTAGCTTGTGCGCTTTTCGAATCTTCAGCAGGTTTCCCTACTGAATTTTTGCACTCTGCAACTAATATAATGATGATGAAAATTCGAGATACGCAGGCACGTTGCAACTTTTTAGATATCCCTCCGGGAACGTATGCGTTGGTTGTCATTCATGATAAAAATATGGACGGTAAGCTTGGCACTAACTTGCTAGGGGTCCCAACGGAAGGCTACGGTTTTTCAAGTGGTGCAAAAGCCTCGATGAGTGCGCCATCATTCGAAACAGCCAGCTTTTCGTATGATGGCGAAAACCTTGAACTGACGATTAAATTGACTTATTGAGCGAACTTTCCATAAATACCGAGGCATTGTTTCAATCAGGCAGGACCATAGATAGTTTACTGTGCCTAACAAAGCGTTGCATCGGACATTTGACCTACCCCCCATATTTTCTGTCGAAAAAACAGGCTTCGTCTCAAATGCGCCTAAACTCAGGTGTTATATAGCAATGCAAGTTTTGAGGCAGCTCGCAGTATGATAATAATGCTTGAAAATTCTAATCAAATTGTTGCTCATCAAATTCATATTATTTTTCAAAACTTTTATGAGGTTGAAACTCAGCTTATTTCTGTTCTTGATTTTCCACAGGGATGTCTTCTAAGATCTTCAAAATCGCGTGATTATTTCCTAATTTGGCTAGGTCAATGAGGTAGCTTTTCTCAAGTTCTTGCATTACTTGGCCTGCCAGTAATTCTTTGAGCCGTTGTTCTTCGTTATTGGCAATGGTGGTTTTTATGGCGGCAAAGTTAGTTATGCTTTGGTCGTTGTTGTTTTCCATTCGTCGCACTCCCTTTCTAGTTGGTTAATTAATGCATTAGATTACTTTTAATACCCACCATAGGGGGATGACTTTTGTAATGCAAGTTTCTCCAGGGTTTATTCAGCACATTGCGATAAAAGAGCTGAATGGCGTTGTGGGCAATTTTCGCCGCACTTCAGCATTTGGTTGCATCATGGATAGATACTCCCCCTAAGGCGCTATAGTTCAGAACTTTTACTATGCCACTCTATTGCTCCTGTCCAATAGAGTGGCTGCCTAGCTAGAGCGGCTGTCTGGTTGGGCGAATGATAATCTCGTTGACATCAACATCTGCCGGCTGCTCGATGGCATAAGCAATTGCCCGCGCAATCGCATCAGGGTCAATGGCCATCTCGTACATTTCATCAACACCCTTGGCAGTATCAGGGTCGCTGATTTTACTGGTTAGCTCGGTCGCTACAGCCCCAGGCGAAATATTGGTGGAGCGGATTTCCCCTTCGCCTTCCTGACGAATGCCTTCTGATAGCGCCTTCACGGCAAACTTGGTTGCGGAATAAACGGCGGACGCGGGAAAGACCTTATGCCCAGCTACCGACGACAGATTGATGATGTGGCCGACACGCTGCTCGCGCATGGTCGGCAGTACCGCTGCGATGCCGTAGAGCACGCCTTTGATATTGACATCAATCATCTTCTCCCATTCGTCGACCTTGAGCTCATCGAGGGGCGACAGCGGCATCAGGCCCGCGTTGTTAACCAGCACGTCGATGCGGCCATACGCTTCCTTAGCGGCCTTGCCCAGCGACTCAACCTGAGCGCGTTCAGTGACGTCGGTAACCTGATAAATAGCGTAACCACCCTGCTCTTTGATCGTGTCACGCAACTCTACAAGGCGTTCTTCGCGGCGGGCAGCAAGCACTAGCTTGGCGCCGGCTTTTGCTAGGCGTAGTGCTGTGGCTTTACCGAGACCACTGCTGGCACCGGTAATAATGACGACTTTGTTATTTATCTCTGACATGGGGTTTTCTCCTGTAAAAATGAATTATTGAATGTTGCAAGTAAAGGGTTCCGAGCCTGATGTTAGCCAGCAATGGGACGGTCAGGCGGATTGCATGTCCTGCGCCATACCGTCGTAACGGCCTGTAGTGGCGGCCTCCACCAGCACATGGGCCACATCCGCTCGGGACGCCTTTGCCGATTTATCGACGTCCTCGCCCAAGATCACATCAGTGCCGCGACCCTTGTTGGTCAGTGCTACGGGTCGCAGGATCGAGTAGGTCATTCCGGAAGCCTTGAGGTATTCGTCCGCTTCGTGCTTGGCATTTAGGTAAGGGGCCAGGTCGCCGGTTGGATTGGACAGATCTGCGCCGATCGAACTGAGCATCACAAAACGTTTCACGCCTGATTCCAGCGCCAGATCAATCATTCGTTTGGCGCCGTCCCGATCCACTTTTTTGGTCATTTCAGGGCCTGTATTTCCGCCGGAGCCTGCAGCAAATATCACCGCATCCATACCGTCGCACAGGCCGGTTTTCCGTTCTGTAAGGTCACCATGGCGAACGTCTACACCCAAGGGCAGCGAACTGGTATCCGAACTTTCGCGAACCAGCGCTGTTGGCTTATGGCCCTGTTCTATCAGGTACTGGGCCAGAAGCTGGCCCGTTTTACCGGTGGCACCGGCGACAAGAATGTTCATACTCATAGAAAAATCCTTAATGTTAAAATTAAATTTTCGAAATTAGGGAGTTAAAGCCAGGTCAGGGCAGGAAAATCGACTTTACGTTGACCAATTCTTTTATTCCAAAGCCATCGTGTGGACGTTCCTCGTCCTTTGAAAAGATCCCACCGCCCAGTCAATAGCGTTTTTTCATTGGCAAGACTCATCCGATCCGTCACTTGTATTTCGGTAATTATGTTGTAGGTATGGATTTCTTTTTCGGTGGCAGGATTAATGGTGGTGATTGTCGACATGGTTGCTCCTTCCGGGTCTGATAGGCAAACGCCGTTGGCGTTAGCTCAAGTGTATTATCAGTCCGTTGGAGTGAGTTGTCTGTTCGCTTGCCAACACTACCGCGTGCAAACATCGACCAAAAGCGCTAGACAGGCACGTTGACTTCCACTCTTTGTTGTGAGAATTCGGGATCAGTGAACAAAGAAAGGCAACCAGTTTCTAATGTTAGTAATCACCGCATATCACATGTTTAAAATCATACTCGAGAGATCACAGCACAACAAATCATCAAAATCTCGCTCAACGTACTTTGGTATGCGCTTATATTTAAATCTCAGAGAAAAACCTGAACGTCGGCTATCTCAGTGTTACCGACCTACAAGCCTTCTGCAGCAAACGTGTACTACAAGCAGAAAGCCAATGGCCAACTGTTTTTACAGAGTTCAATGAGAATTCAGCCAGCCTTATAAATGATTTGAGCAGTGTAAATAAATTAGTCAGATGCGACAAAGCGGACGTTTAGTTAATGAAAGTTTGCTCTGAATCCAGAGGTTACTTTTCATTTTCAGACGATGATGAATTTTTTGAGTCTGCTGATTTACCTTCTGACTTTTTTTTCGACAACATGGTATTGAGCTTTTCACCACCTTTGGCGCCAAAATCCAATGTTCTGATAGGAAATGGAATTAAGATATCAGCTTTTGCCAGCGCTTTATTAATTTCTACAACCGCCGTATGTCGAGCTTTCATAAAGCCAGTGTCGCCTGGATAATCGATCCAGAACCAGACAACTAAGTTTATACTGCTGTCTGCAAACTCCTTAGCAAACACGGCAGTTTCTTCTTTTTTTATAACAAAATCACAGGCATTTATCGCTTCTTCAATAACTCCAGCTGCTTTTTCTGGGTCGTCTACGTAAGAAATACCAACGGGTACTTCGATTCGCCTGACCCCTGTAGTTGAATAATTTGTTAGTACGTTTCGAAACAATATTTTATTTGGAATAACTTCTATCTGGCCAAAAAACGTTTCTACTAATGTGTTGCGCAAATTAATTGTTTTTACTGTGCCAAACACATCTGCTGCTTCAACCACATCGCCAATTTGAAATGGCTTACGAATACCCATCGCAATACCAGCAATAAGATTCTCTGCCATGTCTTGAAAAGCAAAACCAAGTGCTAAGCCAATGATACCTGCGCCAGCTAAGAGTGATGTTACTGTGCCAGTTAACCCCAAAAACTCTAAAGCGATAAATAGCCCTGTGGACAGCACAAGCATCTTGATAATAGAGGTGAGTAGATCAGCAATTTGTTCAGATTCTAGGGTTTTATAAAGCACTTTTCGAACGGCTCGACCTACATATTTAGCCAGTAAGCCAAAAAACATGGCTAAGAGAATGGCGACTATAAAATTGGGTAAGTGTTTAATGCCAGCTTCCAGCCAGCCTTGTAATTTTTCGTCAATTAGCTGCCAGAATTTGTCTAATACAGAGAGATCCATTAATATTATTTCCGTTG
This sequence comes from Cocleimonas sp., assembly GCA_036960615.1. Taxonomy (GTDB): domain Bacteria; phylum Pseudomonadota; class Gammaproteobacteria; order Thiotrichales; family Thiotrichaceae; genus Cocleimonas. The sequence continues at coordinate 7,781 of JBALXO010000088.1, forward strand.
TTTTTTATAATCGTTCTTTAATGTAGATTCAGCCAGTGTATTGAGCTTATCTAGTGTCGAATATAGGTAAAATAAGACGTCATTTTTCATAAAATGAAAATACATGTTGCCTCATGTTTTCCATATTGACATCTCTTTTGTATGCAAGTCGGCGAACTGTCGTCTATTACTTAACACTTCTCAGAATATGCTAAGGGCAGCAGAGCTTTCTTGCTCTCAGTATTTTTAGGATGCTTATAACCCCTTATCCATTTTTGGCCTGATAATATTATTCTTCAAAGGCTAGAAAGCAATAAAGCCATCATAGAGAGGTAATAATGTTATTCATCATTACGACTATAATGAGTTTGCAGATTTTGCTCATCTTCAAGACTAAAAGGCACTGAGGGATCGAACGTGGGTGCATCTTTCACTTGCTGCTGCGTCATATCAACATAAATTTTAGAGGTAGGCCAACTCACCTCCTTAATCCATTTAGGCGCAATCAAAACCAGATGACCCAGCCACCAATTACTGGTGTTAATAATCAAATAACGAATAGCCCAAGTGTCGATATCTATCAACATACCTTGCAAGTGACCCAATTCACCGTCTATGGCATCAAGATGATAACCCACTACGGCATGACTGCTGCGTAGATGATGATCATTATCTCGTGACAGTGCAGCCTTGATGTCTGCGGATATCTCTGGGTCATCTAAGTTATCTGGCTTTGGCGCGACACTATAATAACCAAGTGCCATCATGTTAGGACTGGGTTCACTTCCCCAAATACCTGTGCTCCCCCAGTAATGTTCGTAACCATAATATTCCATATGATCGACCTCATGCTGCCTAGAGACTGGTTTTTCGCTATCTATGTCAGGGCTGTTTTTTACTTGTTCTCTTGAGATTGTGACAGTAAGCTTCTTATGCTCCTGATTAAACTCTTTGATTGATATGGGTGAAAGCAATATTTTTTTGCTTGATAACCAAGACCCCGTTTCGACCACCAAATATCGGATCACCCAATGCTTATCATCAAAATAAAGATCTTTGGTCAATCCAATATCTCCATCAGAGGCCTGAATGGCGATATTTTTCAAATCATTCAGTGTATGTAGCATGATGTATTTGCTCCGGATTAAAGATTAAAGATTAAAAACAATAGATCATTGCTTTATTAATAGAGTGAATATATTTATCAGCTTGCATCAAATTTCCTATTCAATCTGTTCGGTGTCGCACCGAAGGAGCATGAGTACTAGGTTAATCTATATCTATCTATAAATTTTAAGGTGAACTAGCATGACTGAAATAGAAAAATTAGAGTTAGTACCCCATCGCAGCGATATCATCGAAGACGTCACAATTTGATTGAAAAATATCGCGCTATTTTTGGATGGGATGTGCCAGATATCGATGAAAATTTGGCAAACAGATTAATTTTGAATGAAGTTCGTCAGGCGCTTAGCGGAATAAAAAATGTTGAAATTATTTGTCTTGGGCGAAGTCGACTGTACATCAGTTAATTGACTTAAGCAGATCAACAGCTAACTTAATAACCCTCAGTTTAGCGAACGTTCCAAAAATCAATTTTGAGACTGATTTTGGGATCAAATAAGTAAAATTCGTGCATAGAACGAGAACAATATCTATGACTTTCTAACTAACCCCTCAAACTCATCAATAGGAAGAGGTTTGCTAAAGAAATAACCTTGAAAGTGAGAGCAACCAATAGTAAGTAAAACTCGTCTCTGCTCTTCTGTTTCAATACCTTCAACAACGACATTTATATCTAGGCTGTGTGCCATTGCAGTAATTGTACGAACAATTACTTGATCATGAACATCAGTGACAATATCCCGTACAAATGATTGGTCAATTTTTAGTTGATAAATTCCTAATTTTTTTAAATATTGTAAAGATGAATAGCCCGTCCCAAAGTCATCTAATGATATTTTAATGCCAATTCCCTTCAAAGTGTTGATAGTTGAGATGAAGTTTTCAATGCTATCTACCAACATACTCTCGGTCAATTCCAGTTTTAGCTTTGTCGGATTGATGCCATAACGTCGCACGGTTGCAACTACTTGCGCCACAAAGTCTGGTTGAAAAAATTGTTTAGCGCTTACATTGACGGATAAGGTGAGGTAACGTGTCAACTCATCTTTCTCCCATCGCTTCAATTGTGCACAGGCAGTTTCTAGTACCCATTGCCCAATAGTGATAATGAGTCCTGTATCTTCTGCTACCGGAATAAAGCGCAAAGGAGAAATTAGGCCACGTTCAGGATGCGGCCAACGAATTAAGGCTTCAGCTCCAAAGGGACGACCCATCTGATCAACTTGTATTTGATAATGTAATTGGAATTGTTGTTGTTCAATAGCTACGCGTAGCTCATTTTCAATATCAACACGAGCAGTAATTTTATCTTGCATGACTGAGTTAAAGAAGGTGATGGCATTGCGGCCTTTGCTCTTCGATTGATACATGGCAATATCTGCTTGTTTTAGTAGTTCCTTTGACTTAAGTTCATGCCCCATAAACAATGTAGCTCCTATACTGGAGGTGCTCTGGTAGAAATGAGTATTAAGTTGATAGGGTTTGTTCAGTGTAAAGGCTATTTTTTCAATAATATTGTTAGTTTCAGCGGCGGCTTCGATTGCACTATCGCTTAGGCCTTCGAGTATTATGACAAACTCGTCACCGCCTATGCGAGCAATAGTATCTTTTTCATATATACAGGCAATTAGTCGTTCTGCCACCTGTTGCAGTAACAAATCACCCATATCATGTCCTAGCGTATCATTCAGATTTTTGAAGTGGTCTAAATCGATACACAATACTGCGCCACGTTGTCCACTGTTCGCACTAGCGGTTAATGCTTGTTCAAGCCTATCAAGAAGCAGACTGCGGTTAGGTAAGTGCGTCAACACATCATAATAAGCTAGGCTTATGATTTTATCAGCAGAGGTTTTAATCAGAGTGATGTCGGTCAATGTTTCCACATAGTTAGTAACAATGCCCTGAGCATCTTTTACTGCCGTAATGGTGATATATTCTGGATAAATTTCACCATTCTTGCGAGTATTGTATATTTCACCCTGCCACGCACCGGTATTGTTGATGCTATCCCACATAGTAATTAAAAAACCTTCACTTTGTTTTTCTGAACTAAGAACGCTTGGCTTTTGGCCGATAACGTCTTCATTGCTATAACCAGTGATAGATGCAAAAGCACTGTTCACGCGAATAATACGGTTGCTAGCATCAGTGATTAACATACCTTCTTGGGATTCAAATACTGTGGCGGCAATCATCAGTTCTTTATTGGCGATAACCAGTTCGGCGGCCCGATTTTCTTTCTCTTCATTTTGAAAGATCAGTTCTTTATTGGCGATAACCAGTTCGGCGGCCCGCTTTCCTTTCTCTTCATTTTGAAAGATCAGTTCTTTATTGGCGATAACCAGTTCGGCGGCCCGCTTTCCTTTCTCTTCGTTTTGAAAAATCAGTTCTTTATTAGCGATAACCAGTTCGGCAGCCCGCTTTCCTTTCTCTTCATTTTGAAAGATCAGTTCCTTATTGGCGATAATCAGTTCGGCAGCCCACTTTTTGTAATCACTTTTTTTAATCACTTTAGACCCTTTAATTACTTTAGTCCATGGTAAGATTATTATAAATTTAACTTATAGAACATGACCTGGTCAGGCCGTTTTATATCCATTAGGGGAAATCAATCTTTAATCACAGTTTAGTTCCCCTCTGTTGCCAAAGTGAACAATAGATTTGAATCAATATAATTTTGGGCATGACGAATATGTGGGAAGGTTAGTGTTTTTAGACAGACCTAGCTAGCATGAATTAGCTTGAAGCGGAGGTTAGGATTAACGAGTAGCTAACTTCATCTTTGCGCATTGAATTCAAATGGTTAATCTAAATATTGCTGATAGATTCGTATATATTATGATTTAAAGTTTTACATAAAAGTGAATTTGATTATGGTCTTTTAAAGCAAACCTAAAGCGTATATTCTAGAAAGCAAAAACCCGCTAATCTTGCGATTAACGGGTTCTTCTATGTTTGGCGTAACGAATGGGACGAGGTTGGCGCTGGTTTTATTCAATAAAATTGCCTTTAGAATAGAGATTATAAAAACTAAGACGTATACATTAAACAGTCGATAAAAAAGTTGAGTTTGTTTACTGGTTAATATCGCAAGGACTGATAATATTCTCGGTATTCTCATTTATGCAACTACGCATAATGTTTGGGACACCCAACCACTATATGAAACCGGCTTCTAATGATCACATTTGCCATAAAGAAGACATTAGCACTAACAAGCTAAAATTGATTTAGGATTAGTATTTGTATCGATAACTGATCTTCCCCCGATAAAACGGACACATTCTTTTTCACGCTACCAGGGCCTAATATTCTATTGGCGAGCAATAACTTATCCCTGAATGCATCCTCAAAGCATTGAAGTGGCCAAATTAACTATGCCACTTCACAGCGAGGAGTTCATCTAGATTAACTCCTTTGGTCGCTTTGTAAGAATTTTGAAAGGGTTCGATATAATAGATTCATATCTACAGGCTTAGGGATGAAATCATTCATTCCGTTTGCTAAGTAGTGTTCTACATCACCTTTCATTACGTTTGCGGTAAATGCAATTATGGGCTTATTAAATTGCCTATCCCTGAGTGCAATACTTGCTGTAACGCCATCCATCTCTGGCATTTGAATATCCATTAATACAATATCAGGAGTAAAATCAAAGGCTAAGTCTACGGCTTCTCTACCATTATTTACACAGTGCAATAATGCATGAGTCGGCTTTAACATAGCACAAATTATTTTTTGATTAATTCTATTATCTTCTGCAATTAGTATTCTTTTATTTGACCAGTCTGGTGCTAAGTCGTTACCAGTAATTTTTGGATTTTTAGCTGACACTAAAGGTGAGATAATAAATTTAGATTTAATTGTAAAAATGAATGTTGACCCTTCCCCTCTTTTACTGGTGACCGTTAAGTTACCTCCCATTAATGTTGCTAAGCGTTTTGCAATTGATAGACCTAGCCCAGTTCCACCAAACTTCCTAGTGATCGATGCGTCTGCTTGGCTAAAATTTTGGAAAAGATTGTTGATTTCTTCTGTGCTCATACCTATACCTGTATCAACTACTTCTGAAGTTAGGTATGACACTCCATTGATGCTCTTTTGAGTAATATAAACATTAATGGCACCAGTATCAGTAAACTTAGCTGCATTGGTTACAAGATTAAGTAATACCTGATAAAAACGAGTAGGGTCACCTGTCCACAACGCATTTTCATTGGTTTTATTGATGAAGTTGAGCGATATACCTTTCATATCTATATCTAACTCTACGTTTGAGTAGATTGAATCTAGAATAGGCTGCAGTTCAAATTCGATATTTTCAATATCTAACTTATTTGCTTCAATTTTTGAAAAGTCTAAAATATCATTCAAAATTCTTAATAAATTTTCGGCTGAAAAAATGGCGGTGTCGATTAGGGCGTTTTGTTTTTCGTTGGGATGCTCTAAACGCAATAACTGCATCACCCCCAAGACACCATTCATAGGAGTTCTTATTTCATGAGACATATTAGCTAGAAACTGCGATTTTATTTCACTAGCTTTTTCTGCTTTCATTTTTTCAGCTTCGTAAGCCTTTGTTCTTAATTTAACTTGTTTATCTAACTCAGTTAATGATTGTTGATACTGAGAAGACATAAATGTCAGCACAATATATAAATTTGTCGCGACAAAAATAGTGGTCCCCAACATAAGGAACCATGCATTAGCAGAAGTGTGATACTCCTCAGCATTGACTATATAAGTAAGATGGCCGGTAATATAAGCAATGCCAATAGACGTAATAATGATAAATCCAACAGCAATACTAATTAATGCAGAAATACGATTAAAAAGTAGACTGCATAAAGCAGTGTACATAATCATCAGTAATATCCCAGCACCAAATAAGCCAAATTGAATCATGCCGCCAATTGCTAATAATAGAAAACAACTGGTAATGAAATAAGCTTTTAATTTGAAGAAGACTTGATTACGAAAAAAAAATATAGCTGCTGAAATAAAGTACAGACTAATTTGAATGCCCATTATTGGCTGGAAACCAATATTAGAAATTCTAAGAAGAGAGCTAATTAAGGCCGGAGTGGAAAATATTATAAACACTAATAGTAATCGATTAGCCAGATGACTATTAATTTCCATACTCGGTGTGTTTAACATTAATTGACTGCCTTAATAAAGAATGTTTTAGATAGCTGAACAATATTAACTTAATTGTATTTGTGTATAGTAATTTAAGCAAAATTTGAAGTGATGTTTAAATAACTAAAAAAAATAACTATACCACTCATAATAACAATAAATAATAATTAGCCATTTCTTGTCTTCATCGCTTATTAAAATAGCTATTGATAGAATAAAGCGAGTTTGAACTCTACTCGAAGGTTTAATGCTATAAACCCTTATTTATCTTTAACGTAATGTTTCCACTTCTAAATGCAAAAAACCCGCTAATCTTTC
>JBALXO010000089.1:0-11397 GCA_036960615.1 Cocleimonas sp.
GGATGAGCATCTAAGGGCAAGTGATATCCAAGTAGACTAATATCATGGTCCATTAATAATTTCAGGCGCTTATATTTCATCCCTACAATACGTGGATCTTCTTTATCCCAAAACCAACCGTGATGAACTAAAATAGCATCTGCTTCTTTTTCGATAGCTGCTTCAATAAATGCTTGGGTCGCCGAAACACCAGTCACTATCTTTCTTATGTCTGTCTTACCCTGAACCTGCAAACCATTAGGGGAATAATCATCAAAGCTTTTGCTATCTAACAAGCCATCAATATAAGTTGTTATCGTTGTTATTGATTCCATAACTATTATTTTCCTTAATCGTAATTACTCTTTTCGTTTAAATAAAATACCTAAAAGCAAAATAGTACTCATCAAAATTACAATCAACCAATTCCCCCAACGCACATAGGGCGTAGTGCCTTTCATAGGTTGGACTTTATTAGTAATAATACTTTGTGTATATATTGGTGCAGTAGCTAAAACCTTGCCTTTCTCGTCAATAATACCAGCAGGACCATTAGTGGTTGAACGGACCATGTAACGGCCCATTTCTAGAGAACGCATTCTGGCAATTTGCATATGCTGATAAGGCTCAAATGAGCCAGTAAACCATCCATCATGAGTCACATTAATCAAATAGTCTGCCTCAGGAAGTGCTGTAATCATCTCAGCACCAAAAGCATCTTCATAACAAATGGTCATTTGAACAGTATGATCATTAATCTTTAAAATACCGTTATTTTTACCTTTAGCTACATTATCGTAAGGTAGTTGAATCCATTGGTTGAGCCAGCGTAAATATTTTAACAAAGGCGTATATTCGCCAAAAGGCACCAAATGTCGTTTTGAATATATAGAACGATTATCGGCAGTGATTGCCAATACACTATTTTCAACACCTTGTTCATCGTTAATATAAAAGCCACCCATTAAAATAGCTTTGTTTGTTCCCTTAAGCGACTTCTGCAGAGGCGCAATGACGGTTTGTATGTGACGATCAAAAGAATCGAATAAAGCGGTCTCAGGCCAAACGATCAAATCACTATCCCGACTTTTGCGCGTCATCTCTTTATACAAATCAATTGATGGCAATAAGCTGGAGGGTTGCAGTTTTACTTCTTGAGGAATATTAGATTGCAATACACTTACTGTTATTGGTTTACCCTTTTTTTCCGTCCAGTTTATTTGATTTAAAGCAAAAGAAACGCCTACCAACATTACAATAATAAACACAGATAATATTCTAACTGAAGGTCCCAAATGCTCCTCAACGAAGGCTCTATTACTTACCATTTGAGTTACAGGGTCGGGCTCAATATGAACCGCACGTCTGACAGAGTTTCCCAAATAAAAACTTAATAAAGTACCCGCTATTAAAGCGCAGATGAAACTAACTCCCAATACGCCAGTGACCGGAGCAATAGCTGAAAAATATGAGTCTATCTGTGTATTACCCAAAAATAACCAGGGAAAACCTGTGAAAAGCCATGTCCTAAACCATTCAGCTAAAACCCACGAAGCTGGAAAGAATAATAACAGACGTAAAAACAAGGAGTGATGACGAAATAAAGAGGCGAGAAGACCAAATAATCCCGTACTAAAAAGCGCAACAAAAGCTACGAATAAGGAGGTACCGAGTACCGCAACAACAATATGTGCTTTAGCGTAAAAATATAAACTATAAAACGGCCAAGAAGTTCCAACACCAAACAAACCTAAGCCATAAACCCACCCCAACTTAAAATATTGTGCTTTGGTTTTCGCCTTAGTTAATGCATAAAAAAGAAAAGCTGGACCAAACCAAGCCAATGGGTAGAGTTTAAACGGTGCAAACGCAAACACAGTTAAGGCACCAACGATAAAAACCGCTAGATATAACCATTTTGAGAGACGTGTAGGGATGTTTGCAGCGTAATCCATAAGTGAATTAGAGTTATTTATCCAATTAAGCTTATTTTAAAAACAGTGCTGTTAAGCACATATTTTTAAATGACATTGTATTAAGTAGCATCAGTCTTGTTTACTTCGAGTAATTGAATTTTACGACCATCGCTGCGCAACACTTTAAACTGAAAAGGTTTCAATATGATCTCTTCACCTTGTTGTGGGATTTTTCCTGCTTTTTGTGAGACTAAACCGCCAATGGTGTCATAACTTTTAGAAGTAAGATCACAACTAAAATATTCATTAAATTCTTCAATTTCTGTTTTGGCTTGGACTGTAAAACGACCATCACTTTGCGCACGAATATTATGTTTTTCATCTACATCATCATGCTCATCGTCGATATCACCTACAATCTGCTCAAGTACATCCTCGATAGTCACTAAGCCCGATGTTCCAGAGTACTCATCAACTACAATAGCCATGTGATTTCTACTATTTCTAAACTGACTCAACAGAGTGTTTAACTGTTGGCTTTCAGGGACAAAAGACGGATGTCTAATAATGTCATCAATATCGAACGACTCTTCATTGCCCACGTATTTAAGTAAGTCTTTAGCTAATAAAATACCTTCGACATCATCTTTATCATCATCAAATACAGGATAGCGAGAGTGACCTGCATCTAAAACAACACTGAGAATATCTCGAAAACTGTCATTAATTTGCAAAAAACGAATATTCGCTCGTGGAATCATAATATCGCGTACTTGTAGCTTATCAACCTGCATTACGCCTTCGAGCATACTTAAAGATTCAGTCGCGATAATATTATTCTGTTGAGCTTGGCGAATTTCATCAATCAATTCTTCATGATCGAGCACACTCGTATCGGTATTGCTTCTGATCCACTTTTGCCACCAAGGACGTTTATTTTTATTCGTTGTATCTGAAGTATTCATTATGATTGTTTTGTATAAGGGTTTTGAAACCCAAGCTGCTCCAATAATTGTATTTCTAAGGTTTCCATTGCGACTGCTTCGTCGTTATCTATATGGTCAAAACCTTGTAAATGTAAAACGCCATGTATGATCAAATGAGCCCAATGCGAAACAACCGACTTACCTTGTTCCTCTGCTTCTTTTTGCACTAGTGACTCACAAATTACAAGATCACCCAAATGACTATTATGTGCGTTTAATTCAGTAATATCGAGCATGAACTCAGGCACATCATTAGGAAAAGAAAGCACATTGGTTGGGCCTTCTTTTTCGCGATAAGTTTGATTTAAGTCTGCACTTTCATCGCTATCAACAACACGTAACACTACTGACAAACTATTCTCAAAAACCTTCTGATGCGATTCAATTTGAATTGCGGCTTCACACCATGTTTTCATTTCCAATAAGGTTGGTAAAGACTCAACATTATTTGGATTCTGTAAATCCAGCTCAACACTAAGCTTGTTTGAGTCTTCCATTAAATATTACTTGTTTTCTGGCTTATTTTGTAAACGACTTTCTGGCTTATTCTCGTGTTGCTCATACAAGTCAACAATACGTTGTACTAAGGTATGTCGAACTACATCTTTTGACTCGAAAAATGCAAAACGAATCTCTTTAACACCTTGTAGAATACTAATAATGTGCTTTAAACCTGACATCTGACTACTAGGCAAATCGACCTGCGTAATATCTCCTGTCACCACAACCGTTGAGCCAAAGCCCAAACGAGTCAAAAACATTTTCATTTGTTCTTTAGTAGTATTTTGCGCTTCATCCATAATAATAAATGAATCATTTAAAGTACGACCACGCATATAAGCCAAAGGTGCCACTTCAATCACATTTTTTTCAATCAATTTATCGACTGTTTCAAAGCCTAACATTTCATATAAAGCGTCATACATCGGACGTAGATAAGGATCGACCTTCTGTGACAAATCACCAGGTAAGAAACCTAATTTTTCTCCCGCTTCAACAGCAGGACGAACCAAAATAATACGTCTAACTTCATCACGTTCCAGTGCTTCAACAGCACAAGCTACCGCCAAATAAGTTTTACCCGTACCCGCAGGACCTATACCGAAGGTCAAATCATGGGTTTGGATACCACGAATATAGTAATTTTGATTTGGTCCACGACCTCTGATTAAGCCTTTACGAGTATTAATACTTACGGGTGCACTTTCACTGTCACCAGATAAATCAACTACACGCTTATCATCTTCAGGATTAGCATGATTACTCTCTTGCAAATACAAATGTATTTTTTCAGGCGCTAACTGTTCACTACCTGTTAAATCATAAAGCTCCTGCAACAGATTGATTGTTTTCTGCGCTGGTAATGGTAGGCCAGTAATTTTAAATTGGAAGCCACGATTATTAATTTCGACATCAAAATGCTTTTCAAGTTGACGCAAATGTTGATCGAATTGACCGCATAGATTCGTAAGACGGAAATTGTCTTCAGGTTCAAGGTGTAGCGCTAGAGAATGACGATTAGAGTCAGTGACGGGCTTTGAGCCGCCTGCAGGATTAACTGCTTTTGAGGTTTTCAAATGTTGTCGTACTTCCTTTTTAATACAATTATTAAGTGATAATTAATTCTAGCATGAAATTTTAGAGCAAGTGTTGAAATAAGGAAAAAGCATCAAAAAGGTAGGGGGTGTCCTTTTAATCAGTATTTGCCACTGTTAATGACTTATAACCATTAACAGCGGATTTTTAATTGAAATCGCTTATCTAAATGTCTGACAATCCTGAACACTTCCACTCTTAACACCACGCGCAAACCATTCAACACGTTGCTTAGAACTACCATGGGTAAAGGTATGTGGAATCGCAAAACCTTGCGCTTGTTTCTGTAATCGATCATCACCAATAGAAGCGGCTGCAGTTAGCGCCTCCTCTAAATCACCTGGCTCTAATGCACCGAAAAGCTTTTGCTGATAATGCGCCCAAATACCAGCGTAACAATCTGCCTGAAGCTCAACTTTAACTTGTAAAGCATTGCCCTCGTTGCCTTTAACTGATTGTTTCGCTCTTTGTACTTTATCTAAAGTACCTTCAATATTTTGAATATGATGACCGATTTCATGAGCTACTACATAAGCCTGAGCAAAATCACCACCCGCACCATGCTTATTTTTTAGATCGTCAAAGAAACTTAAATCGACATACACCTTCTTATCACCAGGACAATAAAAAGGTCCCATGCGTGAATCTGCTGGACCACAACCACTACTTGTTGCGCCGCGATATAATACTAATTCTGGTGTTGGGTAGCGCTGTCCTGCTTGCTGAAATATCTTACCCCAAACAACTTCAGTGTCTGCTTTAACGGTTTTGATGAATGCTGCTTGTTCGTTATCGGCACTTTCATTAGCGGGTACAGAACCTCCTCCACCCATAAATGAAGGAGCAATAAAGTAAGCCGCTGCGCCAAGGCCAACAACAGCCATACCCATTTTTGAACGTAATAATGGTTTAACTATTGGCCATAGGAACATAAGTGTACCGATTGATGGCAATCCACGTCCGCCACCACTGCCGCCAGAACTTGATCTTCGGTCATCAACATTTGAGCTTTGCTTTCTATCACGCCATTTCATAATTTATTTCAGCCTATATTTATTCTATTAAACTAAACTTGTTTACCACGTAGGGAGTTCGGTTGTGCCTCAGTAATTTCAACCATGGCAAAGTCACCGATCAAACTGTGATCACCGTCAAAATTAACGATGCGGTTATTTTCTGTTCTACCAGCCACTTGGTCACCACGTTTTGACGCTCTTTCAACCAATACTTTTTGCACAGATCCTATCATTTTCGCGCTTATTTCTTGCTCCATCTCAGTGATACGTTGCTGTAAGCGATATAAACGTGTTTTCTTCACTTGATCAGACACATCATCCTCAAAAGATGCCGCAGGTGTTCCTGGGCGAGCACTATAGATAAAGCTAAAGCTTTTATCGAAACCAACATCTTCGATCAATTTCATCGTATCTTCGTAATCTTTATCAGTTTCCCCAGGGAAGCCGATAATAAAATCAGAGGACAAACTAATATTAGGACGAATTTCACGAAGCTTTCTGATTTTCTGTTTGTACTCAACGGCCATATGACCACGTTTCATAGCAGCCAAAATACGATCCGAGCCACTTTGAATAGGTAGGTGTAAGTGATCAACAAGTTCAGGCACTTCCGCATAGGCTTGAATCAAGCTGTCGCTGAACTCAACGGGATGAGATGTCGTATAGCGAATACGATCAATACCATCAACAGCTGCAACGTAGTGAATCAAGGTCGCTAAATCTGCAATTCCACCGTCATGCATAGTGCCACGAAAGGCGTTTACATTTTGCCCAAGGAGGTTGATTTCACGCACGCCCTGCTCTGCTAGTTGTGCAACTTCAGTGATAACGTCATCGAAAGGACGAGATATCTCAGTACCACGCGTATAAGGCACAACGCAGAATGTACAATATTTACTACAGCCTTCCATGATTGATACAAAAGCACTAACGCCGTCAGCTTTAGGCTCAGGCAAACGATCAAACTTTTCAATTTCTGGGAAGCTAATATCGATCACGAATTCTTTTTTCGCTCTTGATTCTGCAACCATTTCAGGTAAACGATGCAATGTCTGAGGACCAAAAACCACATCAACCTCAGGCGCGCGTTGTTTAATAGCTTTACCTTCTTGGCTAGCAACACAACCGCCAATACCGATTATAACGTCAGGATTTTTTTCTTTTATCTTTCTCCAACGACCTATTTGATGAAACACCTTCTCTTGTGCTTTTTCGCGAATCGAACAGGTGTTGAGTAATAACACATCTGCCTCCTCAGCGTTATCCGTCAACTCCATACCATCTGAATCATTCAGTACATCCAGCATTTTTGCTGAATCATACTCATTCATTTGACAACCGTGGGTTTGGATAAAAATCTTGCCTGGCATAATTTTGTACTGTATTAAAATTGGATTGTTATTATCCGTGATGTTGAATTGCTTGTCATTAAAACTATACGAGACTATTACTCTACCACCGAAACACAATTATTCATTACACAGCAGTTACTTAGCTCATACAAGTTAATGTCAATTATTTGATATGAGCGTTAATTTGAGATAAGATAAGCTATGCTCAATAGGAGAGCTGTATAAAACTTGGGCGGTTTTATATAAAAATAAAGGGGAAATACCATGAAACACTTGTCTCTATCGGCGCTTGTTGTAGCTGCATTAATCATGTTCGATGCAACGCTCACAATGGCTTATGCCGAAACTAAAGTTACTATTTTCAAAGTCACCAAAATAGCACCAGCAAATACGCTGAAGATGCGCGCTTGGCCGAGTACTAAATCTAAAATTAAAGTCAAACTTCCATATAACGCTAAAGATTTAACAGAAACAGGTAAACAACGAACGGTATCTGGATCTAAATGGGTAGAAGTAAACTGGCAGAAAAAGAAAGGCTGGGTCAACGCTCGCTTCCTAAAGAAGACAGGCGTGTTATTACATGCGAATAAGATTGCATCTCGTAATCCAAAAGCAACGATAGCGGCATCACCTAGTATTTCAAAAGTAATAACTTCTCCAGTTCAATCATTAAATGATCGACCGCAAGAACTTGCTGGTGATAGATATGACCAAACTATAGATGACGTTGTCGCTGAAAAAGTGTCTTACTCTGAATCGATGAAACGCGAAAGCAAGCAAGAGATTCTATCTTGTAACGGCAAAAAACCAAGCTATTGGAATATCAAATTGGATATGTCGAATCGCAATATTCAAGTTAAATTCCCACAAAAAGCAGGTTATAACGTACCTATCAAATATCATGCATGGGCCTCAGCGAATAAATTACGTATGAATATTGGCGGCACAAAAGGACGTAACATCATTGATGTGAATTTAGAAAAAACTAATGCCTGCTTTAATGACATGTCAAAAAGTGCATTTGCCTATGAAGTCAATGCCACGATTAACGACCAATATTATTCTGGTTGTTGCCAATCGGTTAGCAATTAGCATTTAAAATTGGGGTTGAAACTAACACCCCCTTACTTTTTACCCATAAGTTTACAAGTACAAAAAAGCCCACATAATTGCGGGCTTTTTTGTACTTGTTAATAGCTGTTTAGACGTCTAATTTCATAAATCCATTATGCTTCTGTAGGTACCTAATATCGTTTTTAAACCGACTATGATTGAAGCAACAGAGATAAAAAAGGCAATGACTATATAGACCATTGAAACATTATCTCCACGCAGAATCCTTTGGGGTTCTGTATTGTAAAAGTAAACCAAATAGGAAGAAATCATAAATACTAGAATACTCAAAATTGAGATAAACATTCCTACTTTTATTTTTTCATTTTTCTTTACGATTTCAGGTGTCATTGTTTAATCTCAATTACATATTTCAGTGGGTTATTTAAGTGCTAAAACTACAAATCAAAGCTATTCATGGCTAACAGATGAAGCTCTTTAAATAAACCAACAAATACAAAAAAGCCTCATTCAAACAGAGGCTTTTTTATCATAATTCACACTATAACGTTAGGTATCTCTCAAAACGGAATATCATCATCAAAATTATCAAAGTTCTGAGGTGCTTGCTGCTGTGATTGTTGTTTCGGCGCAGCTTGTTGTTGAGGCTGTTGTCCCTGCTGAGAGTACTGTTGACCGCCACCTTGTTGTTGCTGAGGTGCACTACCACCCTGTTGTTGGGCTTGAGGAGCAAAATCACTGCTTCCACCACCTTTACTGCCTAGCATTTGCATTTCGCGTGCAACGATTTCAGTAGAGTACTTCTTTACTCCGTTGTCTTCCCAACTACGTGTTCTAAGACTCCCTTCCACATAAATCTGCGAGCCTTTACGTAAGTATTCGCCAGCTATTTCAGCAAGTCGATTGAAAAACACCACACGATGCCATTCTGTATTCTCACGCTTTTCGCCTGTTGCTTTATCTTTCCAACTATCGGTTGTTGCAATACTTAGATTAGTCACTGCACCACCGCTTGGCATGTATTTAACTTCAGGATCTTGTCCTAAATTACCGACTAAAATTACTTTATTGATGCTCGCCATGTTTTCTTTCCTTTTCTGATTAGTTTCTAAGAATCCAAAATCTGGATAGTTCTTGTTACTTCTATGGTTTTTCTAAAATATCTTAATATCTATATTTTAGCTTTTTTCTTGGTATTAATTTAAACATTTTACGCTAAGAAAAAATAAAAGACACCCCCCTACTTTTTGACCATTTGTATTAAAATAGCCAAAAAGTAAGGGGGTGTCTTTTTAAATAGTTAAATTGTCTGTTTAAAGTGTCGCTAACGCCGAATCATAATCAGGCTCTTGTGCGATTTCTGGCACTAATTCTGAATGAATAACTTTGTTATCTTCATCTAACACTAATACTGCACGACCTGTAACACCAGCCAGTGGGCCATCTATAATTTTCACACCGTAATCTTCAGAAAACTGTGAACGCATCGTAGATAATGATTGGATCGCTTCTAGATTTTCAGCCTGACAGAAACGTCCTTGTGCAAACGGTAAATCAGCAGAAACGGTTAAGAAAACTGCATTTTCATGTTTCTTTGCAGCATCATTAAATTTCTTAGTTGAAAGCTGACAAGTTGGCGTATCCAAACTAGGTACAATATTTAACAACTTCTTTTTACCAGCGTAATCTGCAAGCGTCACATCTGCTAAATCACCTGTGGTTAAGACAAAATCTGGTGCCTGACTGCCTACAGTTGGTAATTCACCATTAGTATTGATTGCGTTACCGCGTAATGTAATCTGTGCCATTGTGTTGCTCCTGTTAAATCAAAATATGTACTTTAAAAGTAGTGTGTATTTACTAATAATCAAGTTATAAGGGAATTAAATAGACACCCCCCACCTTTTTGCCTGTTTTACCTATCAAGCAAAGGCTTCAAATATTCACCTGTAAACGAACCCTTAACTTTAACAACCTGCTCTGGCGTACCTGTAGCGATAATTTGTCCACCACCACTACCACCTTCTGGGCCTAGGTCGATAATCCAATCTGCCGTTTTTATCACATCAAGATTATGCTCGATGACGATAATGGTATTACCTTCATCACGTAAACGATGCAATACCGTGAGTAAAACTTTAACATCATGAAAATGTAATCCAGTAGTAGGCTCATCCAAAATATAAATAGTTTTGCCAGTACTACGTTTAGAAAGCTCTTTAGCTAGCTTAACGCGTTGTGCTTCACCACCTGAAATCGTAGTCGCGTTTTGACCGAGGGTGATATATGACAAGCCTACGTCCAGAAGCGTTTGCAATTTGACTTTAATTCCAGGAATTTTATCGAAAAATACTCGCGCTTCCTCAACCGTCATTTCCAATACTTCGTAAATGCTTTTGCCCTTGTATTTTACGTTTAAGGTTTCGCGGTTATAGCGTTTGCCATGACAGACATCACACTGTACGTAAACGTCTGGCAAGAAGTGCATTTCAACCTTCGTGACACCATCACCACGACAAGATTCGCAACGACCACCTTTAACATTGAAACTAAAACGACCAGGTAAATAGCCACGAGATCGTGCTTCAGAAGTCGAAGCAAATAATTCACGAATCGGGGTAAATACACCCGTGTATGTTGCTGGATTAGACCGTGGCGTTCGACCAATAGGGCTTTGATTTACATCGACTACCTTGTCAAAAAACTCTAAGCCTTCAATCTTTTCGACAGGCGCTCGGCGCATCGAATTATTATTTAAGTAGTGCGCGATATTGGGATACAAAGTCGCATTAATTAAAGTCGACTTACCCGAACCAGAAACACCCGTGATACAGGTCATCAAGCCGACAGGAATTGCTGCTGAAACCGATTGCAGGTTATTGCCCGTAGCTCCAATAATCTTAAGCATCTTTTTCTTATCTGCTTTAACGCGTTTTTTAGGTATTTCAACTTTCTGCACGCCAGATAAAAATTGTCCTGTGATTGAATTCTTATTCTTCTCTATATCTGCAGGCTTACCCTGCGCCACAATATAACCACCATGCTCGCCTGCACCTGGACCAATATCGACGACATAATCAGCGAGGCGGATCGCGTCTTCATCATGTTCAACAACGATTACGGTATTACCTAAATCACGCAAGTGTTTTAAAGTTTTCAACAGACGATCGTTATCACGTTGATGTAAACCAATCGATGGCTCATCCAACACATACATAACGCCAACTAAACCTGCACCAATTTGAGATGCCAAACGAATACGTTGGGCCTCACCACCTGATAAGGTTTCAGAACTTCGACTGAGGGTTAAATAATTCAAACCCACATTTACTAAAAATTCTAAACGTAATTTGATTTCACGAATAATTTTGTCAGCTATTTTGGCTTGTCTGCCTTCGAGTTTAATATTGTTAAAAAACTCAAAACAGTCACCAATCGCTTTATCCGTAATGCTTGGTAAATTTAAATCAGTAATAAA
>JBALXO010000089.1:11497-14346 GCA_036960615.1 Cocleimonas sp.
TGTTGAGGGTCAAAAACCTGCTCAACACCTAAACCATCACAAGTTTGACAAGCACCTGTTGGGCTATTGAAAGAAAACAGTCGCGGCTCTAATTCTTGCAGTGAATAACCACACATTTTACAAGCATAATTCGCTGAAAACAGAATCTCATCGTTGGTTTTCGCATCATCTTCATCCATCCAAGCGATTACAGCTAAATCATCTGCAAGGCGTAAAGTGGTTTCAAGTGATTCAGCTAAACGCTGGGCCATATCTGGGCGCACTTTAAATCTATCGACAACTACTTCGACCGTATGTTTGATGCGAAGCTCTAGCTCAGGCACATCGTCTAAATCGTAGACTACACCATCGATACGAACGCGCAAAAAACCTTGGCTTTTAAAATCTTCAAATAGTTGTACGTGCTCACCTTTGCGATCGCGAATCACTGGCGCAAGCATCATTAGCTTGCTGCCCTCAGGAAGTGCCAGAATCTGATCTACCATACCACTGACAGTTTGCGCATCTAAGGCTGTACCGTGCTCAGGACAACGCGGCTCACCCGCGCGCGCATACAATAAACGCAGATAATCGTAAATTTCAGTAATGGTTCCCACAGTAGAACGTGGATTGTGTGACGTAGTTTTTTGCTCGATAGAAATCGCAGGCGATAAACCTTCGATATGATCTAAATCAGGCTTTTCCATCATCGATAAAAATTGACGTGCATAGGCCGAAAGTGACTCTACATAGCGACGTTGACCTTCGGCAAAAATCGTATCAAACGCCAACGATGATTTGCCTGAACCGGATAAACCTGTAATCACGATAAGCTTATCGCGAGGTAAATCTATATCAATGTTTTTGAGATTATGTGTGCGCGCACCGCGCAAGGAAATTTTATTCACGTTGTGGTATCTGCTTAAGTTACTGTTTAGTTTTCTGTTTAAATTACTGTTTGTATTTTAGAGCTTTGGGGGTTCTGATATTATCGACACGAAGAGAAAAATAGTGCAATAGATACTTGAAAAAAATTGTATTTGCTTGAAGTGGAAACGACACTTACTATGCACTGTCACAACCCTATAAAACCAAACTCCCCTATTTTATGAATCAGCTTGAAACCCGAACTGCAATGTCACTTGCCGCCGTTTTCGCCGCGCGCATGCTAGGGCTATTTATGATTCTGCCGATTTTGCCATTATTAGCAAAAGACCTTAGTCATTCGACACCATTTCTCATCGGTCTTTGTGTGGGTATTTACGGCTTGAGTCAGGCTATCTTACAGATTCCACTGGGAATGCTCTCAGATAAAATCGGTCGTAAACCTGTCATCATAGGTGGTTTATTGGTATTTGCCTTTGGTAGCGTGCTTGCCGCCTTATCCGATGATATTTATTGGATTATCGCAGCCCGTGCGATTCAAGGTAGTGGTGCGATTGCAGCTACCACTATGGCTCTGGCAGCAGATTTAAGCCGTGAAGATCACCGCGCTAAAATGATGGCGTTTATCGGTATGAGTATCGGTGCATCATTCGCTCTTGCAATGGTCCTTGGTCCCTTAATCAGCCAATGGGGTGGCTTATCAGCGGTTTTCTGGGTAACTGCGATACTCGCGGGAATAGGCATATTACTCGTCACCTTCGTCGTACCAAATCCAAAGGTAGCAAAAACACATCGCGACGTGGGAGTCATGAAGTCCTACGTGAAACCAGTATTAACTCAAAGCACCCTATTACGCATGAATCTCAGTGTGTTTTCATTGCACTTATTGATGACGGCTAACTTCGCTGTATTGCCATTGATTTTCAGAGACTCATTACAAATGGATGTCGCCCAACACTGGAAAATCTATTTACCCGTGTTGTTTATCTCGATTTTGTTCTCACTGCCTATGATTATCATTTCGGAGAAATTTCGTAAGATCAAAATATTTTTCATCCTGGCCGTTTCCTTAATCGTGCTTTCACAAGTGCTATTAGCATTCGTAGATTTCAGTTTGTATCCCTTACTGTTCGCGTTTTTATTATTCTTTATCGGTTTTAACTTTCTCGAAGCCGTGCAACCTTCACTGGTTGCCAAATACTCCGATGTCAGTGCCAAAGGCACCGCTATGGGCGTTTATTCAACCGCGCAGTTCTTAGGCATATTTGTTGGTGGCGCTTTGGGTGGATTGATTCTTCAGACTTGGGGGATCTCTGGAGTGTTTATCTTTGGTATTGGCGTTGCACTTGTTTTCTTAATTGTAGCAATCAGCCTACCGAAACCCGATTTCTTTAAAAGCCAACTGGTTAAACTCAGCGATGAATTCTTAGTCGATGTAGACGCTACAACTAGACAATTACTCGCTATTACAGGCATCAAACAAGCTGCAATCGCAGCTGAAGAAGGTGTGGCGTATATAAAAATAGATAAGCTAGAGTTTGATCAGACTCGATTGGATAGTTATTTAAAAGTCTAATTCAACACTATTAATCTCAAAACAGTCGAAAAGGTGGGGGGTGTCAATTAATGTATAAAATACCCGCTAAACAACACCGCCACGAAACAATCATCAAACGCAGTAGGTTTATTACAACTATCGCCCATGCTAGTTCAGCAGATGAGGCAAATGCCTTTATCGCCTCAATCAAAAAAGAATTTCCAGATGCCTCTCACAATTGCTGGGCTTATGTCGCTGGACCAGCTGCAGATAGTGCAAAGATTGGAATGAGTGATGATGGCGAACCCCACGGTACCGCAGGAAAGCCGATGCTGAATGTGTTGTTACATTCTGATATTGGTGAGATCGTAGCAGTAGTCACCCGATATTTTGGTGGCACTAAGCTTGGCCCAGGTGGATTGGTAAAAGCCTATTCAGGTTCTGTAAA
>JBALXO010000090.1:0-11849 GCA_036960615.1 Cocleimonas sp.
AACTTCCTGATGACTAATCAATATAACGCGCCACACCTGATACCTTAATACTCGAACCTACTTCTGGCTGATATTCGACTAAAAGATGAGAAGCTACTCCCATATCTTCACCTTGAAAAATCTCGAAAAATGAATCTCCAGACCAATTAATATCACGTAGATAGCCAGCAAATGCAGCTGCTGCAGCGCCCGTTGCAGGATCTTCATATACTCCGCCAGAAGCAAAAGGATTTCTTGAATGGAAGGTATTATCCGATGCATTCCACAACAAGTTAATAGTAACTAAACCTTCACTCTCCATTAACGCCTTCACAGTATCAAAGTCGTAATGCATCTCTTTTAACTTTCCATGATCTTTCAAAACAATCACCAAATGCTTAGCTCCGGCATAGGCCAGTCGAATTGGAAAATCAGGGTTTACATCATCTTGGCTTAAACCAAACGCAGTTAATATGCTTTCAACAAACACAGCTGGTGCAGGTTCTGTAGAAGTCTTTGGTGATTGTAACGATACGTTTAAAGTGTCAGAACTATGACTAGAACCAGACTTAGTCACTGAAACGCTAATATCACCGTCATTTAAATACAGTTTGTATTGCCCCTCACCATGATTGTTACCCAAAACAAATGCGGTAGCAATTGTCGCATGACCACAAAAAGGGACCTCCATTTCAGGTGCAAAGTAACGAATTCTCCAGCCATCTTGATGTTTGTGTAAAAAAGCAGTCTCTGAATAACCAACGTCCTTAGCTATTTTCAACATCTCTTCCGCTTCAGGCATTTCATCGACAATGGCAACGCCAGCAGGATTACCACCTTGATTATTTAATGAAAATGCAGCTACTTTATTGAGTATCATAATTAGTCCTTTTAGTGTTTGAATACCTCAACCTTAACCAAAAGACGCTATTGGATACCAATAGTACTTCTGGAAGTCGGATATCAGGAATCGTGATACCGAAATAGATTAAAATGACACCCCCCTACTTTTTAGCCCTTTTAAACTTTAGAATTTCACTAAAATTAGGAACTAGCTGACTTCAATTCATCAACAAATCAGACTCGATAGGAATATACCGATTAGCAGCATCTATCAATGATTTAGCCGTCAACATCTCAACGCCATAAACCTCTACCAAAGCATTGTGTTTGGTTCTCATTCTGTGTGCGAGTAAGTCAAAATCACCGTCGCCTGAAACCAACACAACCGTATCACTATTCTCTGCATATTCCATCGCATCCAAAGCAATACCAACATCCCAATCGCCCTTTGCAGAGCCATCTGAACGTTGAATATACGGTTTTAGTTTTACTTCAAAGCCAATAGCTCTAAGAATGTTTTGAAATTGCCTTTGTTTCTCATCACCACTATCTATCGCATAGGCAACTGCCTTTTCGACTTTCCTGTTTTTCGTCGCCTGCGCCCAGAACTTGTTGTAATCAAAATTTCGTCTGTAGGCTTGTTTAGTTGTGTAATAGACGTTTTGTACATCTACTAAAATAGAGACAGTTTCCATAAAAATTTAACCCGGTTTATCACAATTCATTCAGATATTACTCGTATGGTTTACACTCAGAGTTTCCATTCACGTCTGAAATCAGATAGTTGCCATCAAGGCAGGCCACCCATTTCACAGACCTTTTTTTACGTACGGGTAATATTCTCGATTTAAATGGTTGAAGTGTAAAAGCATGACTGTAATAAGGTTCTTCACTTGATGTAGACGAATTTCTATTACATGTTTTTTTTAAGTTAGTTCCAGTTGTCGTAGTGAAGGGCTCTGGTAAACAATAAGAAACTATAATTTTAGCATTACAAAGGTTAGTAAATTTTTTATCCAATTCAGCAATACAATTATTAGAATCCATTGCTTTAATTGGTAGTGGAAAAAGCATAATGATAAACATTATTCTGCTGATATTTTTAATATGCATGCTCATATTTTTATTCCTTATTAAATATTACCCCAAACGTCTGAATTAAAGGCCCATGCTTTTATCATTCTATTTTAAGCAGCCTGCTATTCATTATCTTACAGTTTAAGAACGTACTTATAAGAGGTCTTTTCAAAGCCAATGTCTTCATAGTATTTTTGAGTTTGCTCACGTTCCAATGAGGTTGTAACTTCAAGTACGCTACACTTTTTACTTAATGCGACTGATTTAGCAAAATTAATAAGTTTTGATCCTATACCAGACCCGCGATTTTCTTCATCCACGATTAATGCAGTTATACGGCATAATTTCTGTGCTGAAGGAAAGTAATCAAAAAAGATAATCGACATTACTGCGATGATCTGCTCTTTTAGTTCGCACACATAAATTTCATTATTGTCAGTTGATAGGTTTAAGAGCATTTCTTCAACACTTAAAAGTGCTGTATCGTAACCCAATTGCTTGAGTAAATATGACACGGAATTTGCATCTTCTTTTCGTGCTTTACGAATTATAAGCTTGTCCATGATTACTCAGATTCTATAATAGTTTGATATAAAAGCGAGGGTTGGTGAATCTAATCACGTTTCTAGAAGTGCTACTAATTACTTATTCATGCTACTTTAAGGAATTACCTTAAGCTCTATTTCAGCACCATCAGGCAAATCTTTTATTTGTTTACCTAAATCACCAGAAAACCGAATTAATTCAACTAAAGGAGCTGTTTTAATATTAGCTCCCCCATATTCACCATCGAGTACTCCTGGGATTACCATATAATACTTATTAGAGTCTTCTAAACTCCCAAGTGTTTTCTTCGCCTCTTCAACCATTGCAGACATGAACCAATCATCAAGAAAATCTTCGCCTTTAATAATTTCGTTATATTCTGCGATTGTTTTAGCGATAACTTCACAATAAACATCTTCTGGGCACAATCTCCAAAACTGTTCCTTGCTGTCTTTGATAATTAAATTACCAAAATCATTTTCGGTTACGACCTCTATCGGATCAATACCAATCCAGCCCCACGCATCTCTAACTTCGTTAAGTATAGTCATGTTTGTTTTATATCTATTTTATATAGAAACTGTCAAAAAGGTGGAGAGTATCATTTTAGTGTCTAAATCACATTTAAAAGGACACCCCCCTACTTTTTGACTGTTTTAAAACGACTAAGTAATTTACTTACCCTAATTGTTTATCCAGTTTTCTTATCCAAAATAATCTTCTGCCATTTCTCCGGCCCAGTCTTATGCACCGACTCACCTAACGAATCAACCGCAACCGTAACCGGCATGTCTTTAACATCAAATTCGTAAATCGCTTCCATTCCCATTTCTTCAAAGGCTAAAACCTTTGCCCCGATGATGGCTTTTGATACTAAGTACGCTGCGCCACCCACTGCCATCAAATACACACTTTTGTGTTTTTTGATTGCGTCGATTCCTGTTGGGCCGCGTTCTGCTTTTCCGATCATGCCTAGTAAGCCTGTTTCAGCTAGCATCTGTTCGGTGAACTTATCCATGCGAGTTGAGGTGGTTGGGCCTGCGGGGCCGACGACTTCGTCACGTACTGGGTCTACTGGGCCAACGTAGTAGATGAAACGTCCTTTCATGCTCACAGGTAATTCTTCACCTGCATCTAACATTGCGGTCATGCGTTTATGTGCCGCATCGCGACCGGTTAGAATTTTGCCATTGAGGAGTAATACTTCGCCTGGCTTCCAGCTTTGTACTTCATCAGGTGTAATATTATTGAGATCAACACGCTTGGCAGAATCACCTGGTTCGTAGCTGATATCTGGCCAAACGCTGCTATCTGGTGGAGTTAATACGGCAGGGCCTGAACCATCTAGTTTGAAATGTGCGTGACGCGTTGCCGCACAGTTAGGAATCATACATACGGGCAAAGATGCCGCATGTGTTGGGTAATCCATGATTTTTACATCCAGGATCGTGGTTAAGCCACCCAGACCTTGCGCACCAATACCTAAATTATTCACTGCATCCATAATTTCTAAACGTAGTTCTTCAACACGGTTTTGTGGACCACGTTCGCGTAGTTCATGGATATCAATGTCTTGCATTAAGGAATGTTTTGCCATTACTGCGGCTTTTTCTGCAGTGCCACCGACGCCAATTCCTAATACACCTGGCGGACACCAGCCAGAACCCATCGTTGGAACCGTTTTAACCACCCAATCGACTAAGGAATCGCTTGGATTTAGCATTACCATCTTCGATTTGTTTTCTGATCCTCCACCTTTTGCCGCGATCTCTACTTCGACTTTATCACCCTTTACGCTAATGATATGAACTACCGCTGGCGTGTTATCTTTGGTATTAGTACGCGAGCCTAATGGATCAGCCATAATCGATGCGCGGAGTTTATTATCAGGGTACAGATAGGCTTGACGTGTGCCTTGGTTGACCATTTCTTGAATATCCATATCGGTCTTATCCCACTTCACATCCATGCCGACATGAACGAATACCGCTACGATGCCTGTATCTTGACACAAAGGTCGTTGACCTTGGGCACACATACGTGAATTAACCAGTATCTGCGTAAGTGCATCTTTCGCCGCAGGTGATTCTTCATTTTCCCAGGCTTTGGTTACGGCCTTGATAAAATCTTCACCGTGATAGTATGAAATAAACTGCAACGCGTCGGCGATGCTAGTGATAAAATCTGCTTGCTTGATAGTATTCATGAGGCTCATAGATGCTTATTGGACAAGGGCTTACTATAACAATTCAACCATTACTCTACACCCATAAATAATGAATAGTGATAATAAAAGTGAAGAACAAGTACAAGCTGAAATTGACCATGACATTTTTATCATCGGTGGTGGCATTAATGGTTGTGGTATTGCGCGCGATGCAGCGGGTCGTGGTTACTCGGTGTATTTATGCGAAGCGGATGATTTGGCTAGTGGCACCTCATCGCAATCTACCAAGCTCATTCATGGCGGATTACGTTATTTAGAGCATTACGAATTTAAATTAGTTCGTGAAGCGTTAACCGAACGCGAGATTTTATGGCGCGTTGCTCCGCATATTATTCACCCTTTACGATTTGTTTTACCGTACCACAAAGGACTTCGACCTTGGTGGCTATTGCGTATCGGTCTATTCATGTATGACCATCTTGGCGGTCGTAAATTATTGCCTGCTAGCAATGCAGTTAGCTTGATTGACACGGTAGAAGGCGATTGTTTAAAACCAAATTTTGTAAAAGGATTAGAATATTCTGATTGTTGGGTTAACGATTCGCGCTTAGTCATATTGAACGCTATGGATGCACTAGAATATGGTGCGGTGATTAAGCCACAGCATAAATGTGTGGGTATCGAACGCCATGTAAATTCTTGGTTGGTTACTGTAGAAAACCAGTTAACAAAAAAGACTGAGACAGTTACGGCAAAGGTGTTAATTAATGCAGCTGGTCCTTGGGTTGATGACATTATTAATATAATGAAAACAGACTCAGAAACACCCGCCAAAAACATTCGTAAAGTACAAGGTAGCCATATTGTTGTACCTAAGCTTTATGACCATGATAAGTGTTATATCTTCCAAAACGAAGATGACCGCATCACCTTTGCTATACCCTATCATGAGGACTATACGTATCTTGGCACTACCGATTATGAAATCGATGGTGACCCTCGCGATGCTAAGATTACAGATGAAGAAGTTGTGTATCTTTGTGAAGCAGCAAATGACTATTTCAAAACAGAGATAACGCCTGATGATGTTGTTAGCACCTATGCTGGGGTTCGTGCGCTTTATAATGATGGCAGCACTGATGGCGAAAAGAAAGCACAGGAAGCCACACGCGATTATATTTTACAGATAGATGAACAAAGTGAAGGAAAAGCGCCGTTGGTGAATATTTTTGGCGGCAAGATAACGACTTACCGCAGGCTAGCCGAGTCGATGATGGAGATCGTTGATGATCTTCTCGGTAAAGAAAATAATCATTGGACAGAACACGCGCATCTACCCGGAGGTGATTTCAGGATTGAAGATAAACAGAAATTACACGGTTTGTTTAAACGCGATTATGGTTTCTTACCTCGAGGCGTTATCACGCGATTACTTCGTAACTATGGCTCGAAAACTGCGCTGATTCTTGGGAAAGCCGATAGTGAAGTGGATTTAGGAATAAACTTTGGTCATGGCTTATATCAAAGTGAAGTGGAATATTTAATTGAGAATGAATTTGCGATCCATGTTGATGACATTTTATTGAGAAGGTCGAAATTAGGTTTGAGGTTTAATCAGGAGCAGAAGAATGCCTTGGATGCTTGGCTAAAAGAGTTTTTTAGCTAATATGAATAGTATAAATGACACCCCCCTACTTTTTTGCACTTTGCAATTAGGATTCTTTAAATGACGATTATTTCAACGTCTAAAAGTAAAGAATTTGCTAAAGAATTAGAAGAACTATTGCAACCAATTCAACAACCCTTAAAACTCATCATTCACGCAGGTACCCCAAAAACAGGCACAACTAGCTTGCAAGTTTATCTGAATAAGAAACAGCGCAGACTTAAAAAATCAGGAATCCTCTATCCCAATCGTAGTCATAATCCGAATGCGCCTAAGCATCAGTGGCTTGAGAAAAACCTAGTTAGAACACACTCAAAAAATCTGATCGACAACTTCAAAGATATACTTAATGATGTAGATGAAAATACTCACACCATTCTGCTTTCATCCGAAGGCATTTATAATCATTGGTGGGATTTTCCACTTGAATCAAAAGCGTTGTTACTTGAGTTAAGTAAACTATTTGAAGTCAATATATGGGTTTGGTTTCGCGAACCATTAGGATTTGCAGAGAGCTTTTATAAACAATGTATGCGTAACCCAGCAGTCGAAAGCATTCCTTGTTATGGTAAAGATTTATCCTTTGATAGAATACTCGAAGACCCCTGGTTTAGTCAGCATTTGGATTATATTGACTTCGTAAATGAATGCGATTCACTGTTCGGCAAATCTGCAGTTTCGGTATTTGAATATCAGCAAGATACAGTCAAAACAGTCAAACAATTATTGGACTTATCAACCCCGCATGATAATCCTACGCCACGTAAAAATACGAGCATGAATGCTACGACAGCTGAGTTATATAGAGTGATCAATCGATTGCAATTATCAGCTAAAGAAAAAGAAAAAATCGTGCCGTATTTGCAAGACTTAGATACGGCGCTTACAACTTTTTCAAAACGAAATAGTAAAAGTCTGATTGATGATGAGTCGCGAGATAAGATTAATCAAATGACTACTCAAGGGATGATAGAGATACAAAACCGATATCTAAATAGTTATAAATGACACTCCCCTACTTTTTGGCTATTCTTTATTTAATCCACAATCGTACTGTTATACATATATGAGACATATCTCCACCACCGCATTATCAAAAAAACTCGGCGTCAGCAGTCGTGAGTTATTTGAAGAGTTTGAAAAACTCGAATGGATAACTGCAGAAAGAAATCTTACAGTTGATGGTTTTAGTGTGGGCGGAATTTATAAAGAGATAAAAAAAGAAGGCGAAACGTTTAAATACATTGCTTGGCCTGAAAACATTCAATTAGGCATTAAGCCGCAAGAAATAGCACTCATTACAGCAACTGCGCTAGGTAAAGT
Source organism: Cocleimonas sp. (assembly GCA_036960615.1). GTDB lineage: Bacteria > Pseudomonadota > Gammaproteobacteria > Thiotrichales > Thiotrichaceae > Cocleimonas. The sequence continues at coordinate 7,602 of JBALXO010000090.1, forward strand.
CTTCGAACTATCAGCAATAAAAATGAATTATATCCTTGCTGAAATTGCTTGGTCCAAAAAAGGCGAATTCAATAAAGGGTGGATCGCTACTGAACATGGTTTAGGTTTTGGAGCTGTTCAAGCTGAAGATACAAAATCTGGTGTGCCTTATATTCGTTGGCCTGAGACTATCGCGGATAATGAAGCCTTAATATCAACGGTTGCGGATTTTAAAGGTCAATTAGAAGCTAAGATAATCGATCCAGATATACTCACATTCAGAGAAAGATTCCCTGCGAAATATCGCGCTACAGATGGTCACATGACTCGCTCGAAAGCCGAGGCTTTAATAGATAACTGGCTATACATGCTTGAAATCGCGCATGCTTATGAACGGAAATTACCTTTAGAGGAGGAAATGTATGCGAGTTTTTATATTCCTCACGGCAAGGTCTATATCGAATACTTTGGTTGCGACAATGATGATGCATATGGCTATGATAAAAATTGCCAACGGCGTAAACAAGAGAAATTAGATATCTACGAAAAATACGCGCTTAATTTGATTGAGTTAGAAGATAAAGATATTGATAACTTAGATAATGTATTACCCAAAATGCTATTGAAATTTGGGGTTCAAACTTATTAAAAAGACACCCCCCTACTTTTTATCGGTTTACTCCAGTAAGGACCTTTGCAAGATAGATATGATGAATACAAAAAAGCCGTATGCGTTTGCATACGGCTTTTTGATTTATAATAATGTAGTTAAATATTATAATTGATCAGCAGGAGTATTTTTAATTACTTCCCAGTTTTTATTAGCAGTTATAATTTTGTTAGCTTTCTCAGGTTGAAAAAGTTCTAATGCTTTTGCGCCTGATTGTACGAACAGCTTGCCGTCAATAACTTCGTACTTTGTAGGATCAATAGCAATCTTTTGGTTTATTGTTGTACCAAAAGCACAGAATCCACCGTATTGTGGTGCATATTTAGCAGGGTTCGCCTTAAACGCGTCGCGATTCTCTATTGATGTAAAGTGATAGATAGCATCGTTATAGACCGAACTAATGCCTGCAAACCCTTGAGTTGGTGCTTCTTTAGTAAAGTAAGAAACTGTATCGTATCCTGAAAGAATTACATCATTATCATTTGTAGAAGTTGTGACTGCAGCAAAACTAAGACTACTTACTAAGATGCCTGAGAATAATACCATCGTTTTAAGAGATTTTGAGAGAGGGTTTGAAATTTTCATTTTAGTTTATCCTATTTAAGTTAAAATTGATTAATACAAGGCTTGTATGTAATGAATGTGTTTCTTCACATAGTTTCCTACATAGTGTCTTGATGAATGAATAATAAAACGAATCAGAAATACACCCTATGTTTGAAAACCCAAGAGTTATGTCCAATCATCCATGAATGCAATTAACCAATTACTAGAAAGTTTAAAAATTGAAGCTAATGTTTACCACAATGGAAAATATTGTGGCAATTGGGCCATCAATACTGCAGGCAGTAGACGTATGTCATTTCATATCGTTACTCAAGGCCAATGCTTTTTTAAACTTGATGGTGAGACGATAGAATTGTATGAAGGCGATGCCGTATTTTTGCCCTCTGATGCCCAACATCGCGTTACTAATACGCTAGATATTAAGATTCCTCAGAATGCGGTGAAGTCTTTACCCATGACGGATGTCCTTGATGAACCCTCAACCGGTTTAGTATGTGGAAACTTTACTCATAATCATGCAATCTTTGAGAAGTTAATAAAGCAGATGCCTGAATTAATGGTCGTCCGTCGCAGTGATAATAATGCAAGTTCGCAAATTATTGATCTAATGTTGGCAGAATCCAAAGCCTCAAACCAACACAGCAATGTATTACTTAATCGTTTATCAGACTGCTTATTTTATTTACTAGTACGCGGAAATCTTGATATCGAAAGTGGTGTATTTGCAGCGTTTGCTCATCCACAAATAAGTAAAGCGATGGAATTGATACATAAAGAGGACAATGAAGATAAACGATTGAGTTTAGAGGAGCTAGCAAGCGCAGCCGCAATGTCTCGTTCTGCTTTCGCTACTTTATTTAAAGAAGTGGTCGGACAATCACCTGTGGATTACCAAACCCAATGGCGCATGACCCAAGCTTATCGCTGGTTAGCAGATGATGGCGTAAGTACCTTAGAGGCCGCATTGCGTTGTGGTTATGAATCTGAGGGGTCGTTTTCTAAAGCCTTTAAACGCGTTATTGGTGTTGGTCCTGGACAGGTTCGTGCGGGTGAAGGGAAGTAGACCTTTACACCCCCCTACCTTTATCGGTATTTTTAGAGTTTAATTAATCAATTAACAAGCAATGATTAAACTAAATTCATTTAACCAGCAACGGACGCCACCAGTCTTCATTATCTAAATACCAAGAAATGGTTTTCTGAATACCTGTCTCAAAAGTCTCGATTGGATCATAACCTAGCTCACGTTTAAACTTGCTCGCATCAATCGCATAGCGCCAGTCATGCCCTGCTCTATCTTCAACAAAGGTAATCAAATCTGCTGATTTTTTACCATTAGCAGGAGCAGCTTCAGGGTATTGTTTCGCTAACTCTGGGTTTTCAGCAAAACGCTTATCCATTTCTATACAAAGCAGATTAATAATATCCATATTATTCCACTCGTTATTACCGCCGATATTATAAACCTCGCCTACTTTGTCGCTGTTTAAAATAAGGTCAATACCTTGAGCGTGATCATCAGCAAAAAGCCAATCACGTACGTTCTTGCCTGTACCGTAAACAGGTAATGCTTTATTGCGTAAGATATTTGTTAAAAATAGTGGAATTAGTTTTTCAGGGTATTGATAAGGGCCGTAATTATTAGAACAATTAGTAGTTGATACATTCAAGCCAAATGTATGGTGATATGCACGCACTATATGATCTGATGAGGCTTTACTGGCGGAGTATGGTGAGTTTGGTGCGTATACATGCTCTTCGGTGAAGCCCGGTGAATCATCATCTAACTCGCCATAAACTTCATCTGTTGAAACGTGATGGAATCGATGATCTGGATTTGCGGTAGCTTCATTCTCAATCCAGACTTTACGAGCCGCTTTCAGAATATTGTGAGTTCCAATAATATTTGTTTCTAAGAAAATATCAGGACCTGAAATTGAACGATCAACATGACTTTCTGCGGCAAAGTTTACTATCGTATCGAGTTTCTCATCAACTAAGAGTTTTTCAACTAGTGGCTGATCAGCAATACTGCCAGCAACAAATTTGAAATTCGGATTAGCTTTCAATTCATTCAAACTTGCTTCATTACCAGCATAGGTAAGAGCATCGAGAACAACAACATGATCTTCAGGATGGTGCTTCATCCAGTAATAAACAAAGTTTGCGCCAATAAAACCTGCACCGCCCGTAACTAGTAATTTTTTCATCTACTAACTGTTCTCTTTTAATTCTAATAGCATACTTCTTAATGCAACACGCCAATGGTCGCTTTGCATATCTAAGGCTTTCCACGTGGTAGTTTTATCCATTACGCTATAACAAGGCCGATTTGCAGGCGTTGGATAATCTGCAGTAGTGATTGCATTGATCTTGATCGGTTTTTCTAACAAGCCTAAGACCAAGCTCTCTTCCATAATGGCATAGGCGAAGTCATACCAGCTAGCAACACCTGCATCAGACCAATGATGAATACCAGTAGTGTTAAATTCAATCGCTTGCCAAACGGCATTTGCCAGTGAATTTGCCCACGTCGGTGTACCGATTTGATCAGATATAATGCCTAATTCTTCACGCTCAGTCATAAAGCGCAACATGGTTTTAACGAAATTATTGCCATGCGCTGAATACAACCATGATGTGCGGATGATTAACGCTTCATCCCCCAAGATATCTAAAACTTTATTATCACCATCGCGTTTGGTTTTACCGTAATAACCATCGGGATTAGTTTGCGCATCAACAGCATAAGGCGAACAAGCTTTACCATCGAATACAAAGTCAGTAGAAATTTGTACCAATTTACATTTATTGGCTCTTGCTACATTGGCAAGATTTGCCGCGCCAAATGTATTGATAGCAATGGCTAATTCGGTTTCTTCTTCAGCTTTATCGACTGCTGTGTATGCGGCTGCATTAATAATTACATCGGGTTGATGTTCGCCAACAAATTCCTTTACGACATAGGCATCAGTAATGTCTAGAGCTTTTCTGTCAGCAGCGATACATTCATAGCCATTCAGTACTGTGCG
>JBALXO010000090.1:11949-14293 GCA_036960615.1 Cocleimonas sp.
ATCTTCAGACACAATAATCCTTCGGTTGTTTATATCTCAACAATTAAACGCGTACTTAATGTTTGGACGCGAGATATTAGCGAAGTCCCTAACGGTACAGGAACTGGCTTTTTGTGGGATAAGCAAGGTCATATCATTACTAATTATCATGTGGTATTGAATAATAAAACCGCACGGATTCGTCTCAATAATAAGAAAACCTATACAGCAAAAGTTATTGGTATTAGTAAGCGCCATGATATCGCTGTATTAAAAATACAAGGAGAGAAAAATCTCCCAAGAAAGATTCAGCCAGGGAAAAGTAATTCTTTAATCGTTGGACAAAAAGTCTATGCGATTGGTAACCCATTTGGTCTTGAGCATACTTTAACCACAGGAATTATCTCTGCATTAGGTCGAACTATTAAAAACAAAACACTTGATCTGGATGATTTAATCCAAACCGATGCTGCTATAAACCCTGGAAATTCTGGTGGTCCATTGTTAGATAGTGCTGGTCGCCTTATTGGAATGAATGTGGCTATTTATAGTCCTTCTGGGGCGTCTGCAGGAATAGGTTTTGCTATTCCTGTAGATAAAATCAATCGTGTTGTGCCAAACATTATTAAGAATGGACGTTATGTGCGCCCACACGTAGGCTTTAATGCTAACGATACTGCAAATAAGGTTTTGCTCAAAGAGCTGGGGATCAAGGGTGTTTTAATTTTAGAAATAGAACCAAACTCACCTGCAGATAAAGCAGGCTTAATAGACTCGAAACTGATTAATGGTGATTTGGTGTTGGGCGATGTCATTACCTCTATCGATAATAAACCGGTCGAAAATGTAAATGATTTCTTAGATATTATTGAACAACACAAAATCAATGACACAATCATGCTAGGTATTATACGAGCAGGGAAAACTCAATTAAAAGTGCCCTTATTCTTGTTTATGAAGTAATTTTTTATTAAAGCATAAGGTTTTATAGATACCTTAAAATACAAAAAAGCCTCCAGTGTTTTTCAAAATATAAGAAACACCAAAGGCTTTTTAAACAATTATCGCACCAACTAGTAAAGAATAGTTAGATTGCTTCACCTAATTTAAGCGTCTTCAAGGTTCTATTTCTTACAGTCTTCAGCAATTCATGATCATTTATTAATGATTTTTTGTATGAAGGCACCATTTCTTCCATCTTTGCTTGCCATTCAGGGGTCTGCATTCGATCTATAAAGCATTTTTCTAGTACTTCAATCATCGCTTTTACCGTAACCGATGCACCAGGGGAAGCACCTAAAAGTGCAGCTAAACTGCCATCAGCTGAAGTCACTACCTCAGTCCCAAATTCAAGTTTGCCTCCTTCTTTTTTATCTTTTTTGATAATCTGCACACGTTGACCTGCTTCTGCAAACACCCAATCATCTTCATCAGCATCTGGAAAATATTCTTTCAATGATTCCATTCTTTCTGAATGTGTTTTTCTTGATTCCTTAATTAAATATTTAGTTAAATCGAAATTACGAAAGCCTGCAATCGTTAACGGTAAAACATTACTTAAGGTTGCGGATTTGATTAAATCGAAATTAGAACCCTCTTTTAAAAACTTAGTCGTAAAGCCAGCAAATGGGCCAAACAATAAAGCTTTTCCATCTTCTAATACACGCGCATCTAAATGCGGTACAGACATAGGTGGAGAGCCTACTGAGGCTTTACCGTAAACTTTAGCATGATGCTGATTCACTATATCGGGTCTTCGACATACCAACCATTGTCCACTGACTGGAAAGCCACCATAACCTTCGCACTCAGGAATATCTGATTTTTGTAACAAAGGTAAAGCACCACCACCTAGACCAAGAAAAACAAACTTCGTGTAGATAGGATTTCTCTCTTCTAAATTTAAGTCTTCAATCATCACCTTCCAGCGACCATCTTCTTGTCTCTCAAGATCAGTCACATTGATATTGAGTCTTAAATCGAAATTAGGTTGCTCACGGAGGTAACGAGCAAAAGAACGAGCTATTCGCCCAAAGTTTACATCTGAGCCATGTTTAATTCTGGTTGCAGCGACTTTTTGAGAAGGATCACGGTTTTGCATAACCAATGGTAACCATTCTTTAATAACAGCTGGATCATCGGTGAATTCCATCTGTTCAAACATGGGATGTTTTCGCATGGTTTCGTAACGATTACGTAAGAACTCTACATTATCTTCACCCCAGACAAAACTTTGATGTGGCACTGAGTTAATGAAACGTGAAGGTTCTGGTAAAGCACCCATTTCCACACAATAAGACCAAAATTGAAGGCTTAACTCAAATGACTCATTTATGGTTAATGCCTTACTAATATCTATCTCATC
>JBALXO010000091.1:0-6460 GCA_036960615.1 Cocleimonas sp.
TCAGCACCTTCAGGAATCGGCGCACCAGTGAAAATCCTAGCAACGGTATTTTGGGCTAATTTTTCACCTGTTTCACCTGCGCAAATACGCTGGCTTACTATCAATTCAGTATTACTATCAGACAGGTCAGATGCACGAAGCGCATAGCCATCCATAGCACTATTGTCTGCTGGTGGAACGTTAATGCTCGAGATTAAATCTTGGGCTAACACTCTTCCTAAAGATTCTTTGAGAGTCACTTGTTGCGTATTTTTTATAGGAATCGCGCGTGCCTGCAATTCAGTTAATGCCTGATCAAGCGGCATTAATATTTGGCGCACATCACACGAATTATCCGTAGCATTAGCCATAATTATTTTTCTTTAAAGCGCGGCATCATCTGCACGAGATTACAGGGCATATGACGAAAATCTAGCTGGTGTTGAATAATCATACTCCAACCATCTTTACACGCTCCCGGTGAGCCTGGCAGAGTGAACAATACTGTACCATTCGCCAAACCTGCAATCGCGCGTGATTGAATCGTTGAGGTTGCGATTAAGTCATATGAAAGTTTTCTAAAGATTTCACCAAAGCCTTCGATTTCCTTATCATAAAGTACTTTCATCGCTTCTGGTGTTACGTCTCGTCCTGTCAATCCAGTTCCACCTGTGGTGATTACTGCATGAATTTCAGGATCTGCAACCCAAGCAGATACAACCGCTCGAATTTCATAAATATCATCCGGGACGAATTGCTTATCAGCGAGTTTATGATCAGCAGCAGTCAATAATTTGACTAACATTTTGCCAGATTTATCATCCGCTTCATCTCGAGAGTCTGAAACCACCAATACCGCAATATTCAGCGGAATAAATTCTACATCATTAGATAGTTTTGCCATTTAATAAATCCTTAACTGTTTTTTATTTACTGTTATATCTGATTACTTAATCAAGTATTCTCATAATATTTAGTAATTTTAGGGTGTAAATGAATTCGCTCAAAATAATCATTAAGTAATGGAGTTGTATTAGTGACTATATCAGCAGGAATATAATCTAAAACCCCAGAACGCAAACCTGCTATCCAAACGTATACCTTCAAGTCAGCAACCGTTAGACGATCATCAGCGAAATAAATTCCACCACGATCTTTTAAATACTGCTCAATTCTTTTTAAGTAAACAGTCATTGCACCCGCAGCTAAAGCTTCGCGAGCCACTTTCTTTTCATCTTCTGCCATTTGGAAGGTGGCTACAACCATGTGAGTAATATCCTCCAAAGCACTCATAACCTCATCACACAGAGCAGCCTGTAAATTATCTTCAGGATATAAATCAGTCAGCTTGCCTACATAGCGAGTAATCGTATTAGATTGAGAAATCACTAAACCATCTACTTCTAAGACTGGCACTGCTTCAAAAGGCCTGCCTTTGAGGGCAGCTGCATGTTCCTCAAAAGAGATGCGTTCGTCTTCAAAAGGAATACCACCAATAATCATAGCAAGCCTTGCTGGCTCTCCGCGACCGCCGTGAAAATCAAAGTATGTTAGTTTTAATTTTGGCATTACTATCTCCTAAAGATCGAATTGCTAACAAATGAGTATAAAAAGATATCCATACTTTTTTTGAAAGATAACTCATTATTATTTTTTAAAAATGATAATAGAAATCATACATAACTAGGTTTCATAGGCTCGGATGATACTTTTATAAAGCCCTTATTCCTCGTTTTTATCCTTGTCGTTCTGCTGTTTATTTTTATCATTGCCTGAGTCTTCATTTTTTCCTTCATAAACAACAATCTCGACTGGCTTATGATAGATCAAATGGCTCACATCAACGGAATCACCATATTTTTCTTTAATAGCTTTAATCGCTCTCGTACGACGAACATAAAAATGCTCTGCACCGATTTTATCGTAAAGACCTGAACGCTTTAATGCATCTTCAACTTTGAATTTTACGCGTGAGAAATAGAATTCAATTCCTGCTTCTGCTAAACGTTCGGACATATGCCCTAACATTTCTTCACCCGTGGCATCGATTTGATCAACCGCTTCTAAATCCAACACAATAACTTTTAACTTAGGCTTATCCGCTACAGCATTCAATAATTTACGCTCTAAATAACCAGCATTAGCAAAATATAAATCACCGTCATAACGATAAAAAGCAACAGTTTCACTGGTTTTTAATGCATTTAATCTAGCATCACGATACACACCTTCTTCAGTTAAAGAGACTTCAGCAAAGTGTGGCTGCATAGTTCTGTAAAGATAAAACATCAGTGAAAGAACAACACCAATCAAAATACCCCATTCCAAATGTGGTGCAAAATATAAAGTGCCTAAGAAAGTTGCCAATGCAACTACACCATCATGTGGGTTTACCTTCCAAGCATGATTGAATGGTTCAAAGTGAAATAAACCAATAACCGCAACAATAATCACCGCAGCCAAAGTAGCTACGGGTAAATGATAAAGCAATGGCGTTAAAAACAATAAGGTAATACCAACGATAATTCCCGAAACAATCGCTGTAAAACCTGTTTTAGCGCCTGCATCAAAAGCTACTGCAGTACGTGAGAATGAACCCGACACTGCATAACCTTGAGTTACACCTGCAACGATATTGGCTAAACCTTTACCAACCATTTCTTGATCAGCAGATAAATGCTGACGAGTTTTTGATGCCACTGCTTTAGCAATTGAGAATGCCTCAACAAAACTTAATAAAGCGATCATGAATGCAGGAAGTAATAAAAACCCAAGATGCTTAGAATCTATTGTAGGAATCACAAAAGAAGGCAATCCACTCTTGATATCTGCCACAATTGCGCCATTCATACCATCATAGTTTATAGCCCATGAAACTAGAATAGTTATAACTACTGTGACAATTATATTGGGTAGTTTAGGCGCGAATTTCTTTAAACCAAATAACAGGGCTAATGAGAAAACACCCATTGCTAAAGTGGGTAAATGTGTTTGCGGAACCGCTAAGACTACATTCCAGAGCGTATTGTAAAGATGCTCTCCTGTTTCTGCGTTAACGCCTAAAACCTTACCAATTTGAGTACTCGCAATCACGATCGCAGCAGCATTGGTAAAGCCTATGACGACTGGATGAGAGAGAAAATCTACCATCACGCCCAATCGTAAGAATCCCAATGCCATTTGTATCACACCAGCGAGTATTGCAATCATCGCGGCATAAGCGACATATTGAGTAACTTCTAAATTAAGTGGGAGCAAAGCGGCTGCGGTCATCAGCGAGATAATCGCAACAGGGCCATTTTGTAATTGTCGTGATGAGCCGAATAAAGCGGCAACAATTGGGACTAAAAACGCCGCGTATAAGCCCATTTGCGGTGGCAAACCTGCAAGTTGTGCATAGGCCATTGATTGTGGAATCAAGACTAAGGCGACGGTAATACCAGCAATTACATCGGCTCTTAAAATAGCTGGATTTTTAAGCTCAAATATCCAATCTAAAAAAGGAACAAAACGACTCTTTGCGTCGTTGGCTAAGCCAGATAAATAATTATTCATTGATGTTTGTTAATTCCTTATAGTTTCTCTGAACTGTTAAATGCAACCACACTATACTTGCAAACACGAATAAGATAATAGAAACAATACCTTAAATAACTTCTTCGATGATCTCCACTAACAATGCATCAATCGCTTTCGTTTTAGCTTCTGACTTTTCGCCTTTGCGAAAGCTCAAATAAACTTTTTCAGGTTCATCACTCAAAACATATATTGAAATATTGTAAGGGCACAACACAATATTATGAGGATTAGCTGCAACTAAGGCATGTGATAAATCTGCCTTACAAAACAGCAGGATTTCAGCATTCTCATAAACAGGTTTAGTTACACCCGAAACAGCAGCAGTATTATCCAGCATTGTTTTAGCATGAGACGTGTAACTAATTACCAAGCCCTTGCCTGAAATTGACTCTAGCAAGTCTGCTTTTGCATCTTCAAAACTTGCTTCGGTACTGAATATACTGGCGTAACTCGGTAATGTATCTGTTGTGGTTTTAGATAAACTGCTAGAGTCATTATTTTGGGTTGTGTTAGATGCTTTCTCAGCCTCAATTTTAGAAACATGCTCGGCTACACCTTGAGCTAAATCATTTTTTCCTAACCACTCGTTACTGCCGTACCCAAGGGTAAAGAATACGCACATTATTAGAAAATATAGAGTTACAGGCTGTTTTGATGCCTGTTTTAATTCTTTCTTCGGTAGGGGTGTAGTCATAAAAGCCTTCTCTGAATTGAAAAAATATAAAAAAGACTAAAATCCAAGGGGTGCCTTTTAAATCAATTAAATTATCATACTATTTTTTAATAGCAGCTATTCTGTGGTTTTTAGCCACCAATCAGCAATCACCTTACTCACTACTGGATTAATTAAATAACCATAAGAGCGATGACAGTTTAAACCATCCGGACCATGGAAATAGTTATATACCCCATCGCAATGATCAGTAAATGACTCGACCATATTTAATGCAACCATCTCACCAAAGTCTTCCACCAACTCACGATCTAAGGCAATCAGATCACCCTCAGCAGCGACATTAACCCAATTGACGATATTATTAGGATATTTATGTATACCCTCATATCCACTTCCTAATAAACGATCTTGCACATAATTCATGCCTAACGGGCTACCTAAAGTCAAAAAAGTATCTACCTCACCCGGTAAATGCTCCAACTCAGATAAAGCCCAAAGTGTGTCATAGGTAATCACAGACCCCATACTATGGCCAATCACCATAACTTTCCCACCATCTGCCAACATTGGGCGTAACACTCGTTTTAATTGTTCTCTTATTTCACTAGCGATTCGATCATTATTTTCAAAGTAGCGATTAGTCTCTTCTGCCATTTCTTTTAAATTACCACGCAATAATCGCAGTAAAACTGGCGTACTATCTACTGTATTATAGATAAACATTTCCAATTTATGGCTCCACGCCTGAGCTTGTTTAATGTCTTCCTCTGAAGGCCCATCAAGTTTAAACAAATCTTCAACATAGGGCAGATGAGTATCGATATCGTCATGCTTTTGATAGTAAAGATAATTCCAATCGATAAATTTGAAGTCTTCCTCATTTTCGATCAATTCTTTTGAGATTTCAGGTGCAATACGGCGCACACCTTCGACTAAGGTACGCAATAGCAGATCTCGATGATAATCTGCCTCTGGCTTAGGATTTTTACCGGGCACGAAAACGATGTGACGTTTACTCATTTACTGCATTCCATTTTTTGTTATTTGAAATAGGCAATAAGTAGGGGGTGTCTTTTAATAGACATTATCTACCTTATTTAACCCCCAACATTTCAACATCAAATAACAACGTCGCATTAGGTGGAATCGAATTACCAGCACCACGCGCGCCGTAACCCATTTCTGCAGGAATAATTAAAGTTCGTTTACCACCAACTTGCATTCCAGCAAAACCTTGATCCCAACCTTTGATAACTCGACCTGCTCCTAATGGAAACTCAAATGGTTGACCACGATCTAACGAGCTATCAAACTTAGTGCCGCGCTTATCTACAGCTGCATCATCGTACAACCAACCTGTGTAATGTACCGAAACCGTTTGCCCTGCTTCTGCCGTCGCACCTGTACCAACGACTGTATCTATTTTTTGAAAAGTTGGTTCAACTGCCATCGCTTTTGGTACCGCAACTTCAACTGACTTTGCCGCACTATTAGTATTACCGCCACAAGCCGTTAAAAGAAGTGAAACAGAAATTGAAGCCGTTAAAGCGAAAATGTATTTCATATTCATAGTTTGCCTTTTATAAATCATTGTTAATTTCTTTTATTGATATTATGCCCTGCTTCCTCGTCCTTACCAACAATTCCTAAGCAAGAATTACGATCAAAGAAACTGCTACAATAAGCTAATGAATAAAACTATAGGTAAGACAGTAGAAAGCATCATCGCAGAAGAAATTGAAACTCCTGTTGGTAAATTGCTCGCTGCAGCCACTGAGCAAGGTTTATGTTTATTAGAGTTTGCTGATGTCGAAGATCGACTCAAACGTCATGTTAGTCAATTAGAAAAAAACTTCAACACTACGATTACCAAAGGTGAATCAGCCACAATTCAACAGTTAAAAACTGAACTCTCAGAATACTTTAATGGTGAGCGAAAAAGCTTTGATATTAATTTAGATTATCGTGGTACTGAATTCCAAGAAAGCTCATGGAAAGCGCTTCTAAAAATCCCTTATGGCGAAACCCGATCATACAAAGATCAAGCTATCGCTATCAATAAACCCGCGGCAGTTCGTGCGGTTGCAAATGCTAATAATCGTAATAAAATATCCATCGTGATCCCCTGCCACCGGGTGATTGGTAAAAATGGTTCAATGACAGGATATGGCGGTGAAATCTGGCGCAAAGAGTTTTTATTGAAGCTTGAAAAAGCGATTTAAAGAC
>JBALXO010000091.1:6560-14282 GCA_036960615.1 Cocleimonas sp.
AAAGACACCCCCTACCTTTTTAGCTGTTTACAAATAAATAGCTAGTAAAAAATATAACCCAAAGCCATTTATAAGAATAGGACTCCCAGTCCTATATACAAAAACCCTTCCATTATTAGTTAAATAGATGTTTTTAGAGGAAACAGATATAAATTAATGAATAACCAATACATTCGCAAAACCCTTTCAAGGAAGTAATGGCAGAATTTAAGTTTATCAAACTATTAAAATTTCGAAATGTTCCCATTTATGTACATTGGTCACTAGGCATAGTTATGCTGTTTGTGATTGTTGCCTCTTTTCAATATTCTTTTTTAATTATCAGTGTCGTTTCAATTTTATTTGTGACCCTAATTCACGAATTAGGGCACTTGTTATTAGCCAATAAACTCGGATTAAAAACCGTTCGTATCAATATGTATCTTACGCATGCAAGTTGCGAGCGCCAATTAGCTAAAACTGATTACGCGAATTATCTGGTCGCTTGGGGAGGCGTTCTAGCTCAGGCTGTTGTTTTTATACCCTGCATTATTATTTTTCATTTATTTATTGATGAGCTTGCTGGTTATCTACTCATCTCATTATTTTTTCTTGGTCATGTAAGTTTTTTAATGGCTCTGTTTAATTTACTGCCTTTTCCTTCTTTTGATGGAGGTAGTTGTTGGAAAATTATTCCTTTGTATTTTAAAGATAAGAAAAATCGTTCAATCTGATGATAAAAGTCACCCTACTTTTATTATGCTTTACCTCACCTTGCGTTATTAAACCTAATTTCAGTTTTTCTAGATAGAGCTCCAGTTTTATTCAATTAACTTAATTTATTAAGCGAATGTAACTACTCAGAACTCAATTAATTTTTTTATAAGGATGTAAAGAAAATACTAATGCAGGTTCACTAAACAACAATATACCGTCCTTTGAGCACATTCAACCTGCTTTCAGTTTCATTTAAACATCAATTAGATGAGTGGTTATAGCCAAACATCTCTTACATGCTAATATATTTACAATGAAGCTTTCGGGCTCATTCAAAAACACAATAAAAATAATGTAAACAGGAAAATACTATGTCTTCTCTTCGAGAAATGAACAGTCAAGAGTCAGAAAATTTAGATGCATCTGACATTCAAAATAAAGCAACAAAACAAAAAAATATTTTACCTGTTTATGACTCCAGTTTAATAGGGGCACTTAAAAGCGATCATCAGGATATTATTGCTGCCTACAATAAAGTATTGGATACAGCAAGGAGTGGTGAATATAGCGCCTTACACTTATTGCTTATAGACTTTTCGATCTTATGTACAAACCATCACCAAATGGAAGATATCAGAATATACGGCTACCTTAAAACATTGGCTAGCAATAAAAGCCTTGTAGAGCAGAAAGTCGTGGCAAAATTTTCCTCAGAGATGAATGACATCTCAACTTCAATTTATGCATCAGTATTTCAAAGCCCTAATGTTCCCGTTAATGATGAAACTGCCGATTCATTTATCAAAGAGTTTAGCTTAATGGGGTTCAATCTACAGGATCGTATTGAGCGAGAAGAAAGTATTTTATATCCAATTTACGAACAAAGTGGAAAAGTTGTGAGTATTTATTAGATTACTGAAGACTTATAGGCTTTAGACCATTTTAAAAGACACTCTCCCACTTTTAAATGGTTTTAAATCATTCCTCTTTTTTGAGCGCTTCATCAATATATTGAATCTTATCCGGCACGCCGTTCCAATCATCCGCATCTTCAGGTGCGGGAATCATGCTTTCGATAACCGGCCACTTTGCAGATAATATCTCATTAATTTTAATAAAGTGTCGCTGATCTTCGGGCAAATCATCTTCTTCAAAAATCGCATCGATTGGGCATTCAGGGACACATAAAGCGCAGTCGATGCATTCGTCAGGATCGATCACCAGCATTTCTGGGCCTTCGTGAAAACATTCGACCGGGCAAACATCCACACAATCGGTGTATTTACATTTAATGCAGTTTTCAGTAACGACGAAGGTCATTTTTTGATCTCTTAGAAAGTAATTTAGCGATTAGTGAATATTTGTATTACAACACAAACTCAGTATTTTGTAATTTCGACCTTACAATCATAACGGCCACACCCATAAAATAAGTGGAATAGTAATCACTACAATAATAATTTCTAATGGTAAGCCCATGCGCCAATAGTCACCAAATTTATAACCACCCGGCCCCATGACTAAAGTATTGGATTGATGCCCAACTGGCGTTAAAAAAGCACATGATGCACCAACAGCAACAGCCATTAAATAGCCATCAATATTCACATTCATGGTTTGTGCAGCGGCTACCGCAATCGGTGCCATAACCAATGCAGTTGCAGCGTTATTGACCACGCTAGAAAGCAACATGGTGATAATGAGTATTAGGGTTAGAACAATTACAGGCGATTCTGTACCTACCATATTTAATAATGATTCCGCTAATAAGACAGTTGTTTGGGTTGTTTCAAGGGCATGACCTACAGGAATCATCGCTGCTAATAACACGATCACTGCCCAATCGATTTGTTCGTAAATTTCTCTTATTCGAACAATACCAGTGACAACGTATGCGCCAACCGCCAACATAAATGCGATTGGTAAAGAGACTAAATTGGTCATTGCCAAAACGATTGCTCCAATAAACAATGATAAGGCGACACCCACTTTTCGCGTTCTATCAAGATCTATAGGACGAGGCGCTAAGGGTAATAAGCCGATTTGAGTAAACTGTTCATCGATGGTTTCTTCATGGCCTTGTAATAACAATACATCGCCCACTTTGAATATTTGCGCCCGCAAACGTCTCACTACACTTTCGCCTTCACGTGCCAAACCCACTAAGGCGATTGAACGACCTGACAATCGTCTTAAGTAACGAATATCTCGACCTACCAATGGCGAGTCTTGAGTAATAACACCTTCCATGAGCATGGTGGTATGCGCATCAGGTTCTTCATAGATATGTGTGGCAGAGCTTAATAACTCAAAGCCATGACTATCTAACTTGGGTTTTAACTCGGCGGGATCAGCGCGAATAATGAAAATATCATCTACGCGTATTTTGTAATTTAAATTCACATTACGCGCATAGGTCGTTGGCGTTGCTACGCCTAAAATTTCAGTACGATTTTGACCACTAAACATAGGCATGTCTTTGAGCCGTTTCCCGATATAAGTACTGCTTTCCTTTACTTGTATCTCAGTAAGGTAAGTATTAATTTCAAACAGATTTAGAGAAGCATTTTTTGTCATTCGATTAGCAGGAATCAAACGCCAGCCAATCAGCACGATAAACAGAACACCTACTATCGCTATCACTACTCCCACAGGAGAGAAATCAAACATACCATATTCTTCACCCATCACTTCGGCGCGGTAAGCCGCAATAATAATATTCGGTGGCGTTCCTATAAGCGTCGTCAAGCCACCCAAAATACTGCCAAAAGCTAAGGGCATTAATAGTCGTGCTGGGGGGATATTGTATTCGTTAGCCGCTACCATCGTCACTGGTAGCATTAATGCCAACGCACCGACGTTATTCATAAATGCCGATAAAATAGTAACGACAACTGTAATCGTTGCCAATAAACTAAACTGAGTGAATTTTATGCGCCGCATCTGTGTAGTAATCAAACCCACAACACCGGCATTTTGCAAACCTTGAGATAGAATTAAAACCGCTGCAACAGTCACTACCGCGGGATGCCCAAAACCACTAAAAGCATCATTTTCAGGTACTACACCTAGAAGCACAGCCATCATTAGGCAGAGCATCGCGATCATGTCATAGCGCCAGCGGCCCCACGCAAACAAGATAAAGGCGGAAAATAAAATCAGACTAATTGTAGCTTGGTCAAAATTCATTTATTTGTTACTCATTAATATAATTAGTATTTTTTGATAATGGATGACGTAGATATAACAGAAAAATTTCTAATTACCTTCTAAAATAATTCAATACAGAGTAGCTTTCATATTGGTTTTTAGGTGTTTAAGCGCTTTTTAAGACAAAATTAGTATTTTAAATACTCACCCATTTTTTGACTGTTTTGATCTCAGCCATAAACAATCAAACTAGGGCTAGGAATACGAACATGATAAGTTATTCAGACACACGCAAGATTGATCCTAGTCAAGGTAGAGTGCTCGGTGATGGCACACCCAATGACGGTGACCGTATTGAAATTGGCCCGACTGCATTGGCTTTTGCCGAATGGCGCGAAGCAGGTTTGGAGCTCCCAAATTTAGAGGTGATGCGCGAGTATCGTCTGGAACGAATCGTGTCGCACATACAAGAACGCGACTATGCTGGCGTATTGCTGTTCGACCCTTTGAATATTCGTTACGCGACTGATACCACTAATATGCAATTGTGGAATATGCACGACTTCTTTCGTGCGGTGTTAGTTCTGCCTGATGGCCACATGGTGTTGTGGGATTACAAAAACTCTCCATTCTTATCTAGCTTTAATCCTTTAGTAAAAGAAACGCGCGCTAGTGCCAGTATGATGTACATCACCAATGGCGATAAAATCGCTCAAGATGCGGAATCGTTTGTCGGTCAAGTTGCTGAATTGATTCGCAAACACTCAGGCGACAATAAATGTTTAGCTGTCGACAAAATTATGATTGATGGCTTGCGCGCACTCGATGCACAAGGTCTAGACGTGCAAGCAGGCGAAGAGTTAATGGAAAAAGCGCGATCCATAAAAAGTGCTGATGAAATCAAAGCGATGCGCTGTTCAATGGTTGCTTGCGAAGCCTCAGTTAAAGAAATGCAGGATATTGTAAAACCGGGCATGAGCGAAAACGAAATTTGGGCGCAGTTACATGCATCAAATATCAAACGTGGTGGCGAATGGATCGAAACACGTTTGCTGACAACAGGCCCTCGAACTAACCCTTGGTTTCAAGAATGTGGCCCACGTATATTAAAAAATAATGAGATTTTAGTATTTGATACTGATTTAGTCGGGACTTATGGTTTTTGTAGCGATATTTCTCGAAGCTGGTGGATTGGTGATGAGAAACCACCCGAAAAAATGATTAGTGCTTATCAACACGCGCATGAACACATCAAACAAAATATGGAAATGCTAAAACCAGGCTTGAGCTTTAAGGATATGACGCATAAAGGTCATCACTTGGATAATAAGTTCCAGAAGCTTAAATACGGCTGTAAATACCACGGCATCGGACTATGTGACGAATGGCCGATGATCGCCTACCCTGATGCATATAACCCAGGTGCATTCGAATACGAACTCCAACCCGGTATGGCGTTTTGTGTTGAGGCTTTAGTAGCCGAAGAAGGCTCTGGTTTCTCGATTAAGCTCGAAGATCAGGTAATTATTACCGAGGGTGGATATGAAAATCTCACTACTTATCCTTTTGATGAGGCTTTAATGGGATGCTGATAAAGCGTCCAATATTGGATTATAAATCTGACTAGCCATCTTAATTCATTATAGTTGCAGGAAAAATCGTCTGCGATTTGATAAATACTTAAGGTTTTAACGAGCAAAAAGTGAAAAAACCTTCTATTCTTAAGATCAAAAAGAGTGATTTAAGAAAGACACCCCCCTACTTTTAAGCATTTTTAACGAGACAGTGATTCATGGAACAAAATATCAATAACCGCAAGAAAAACGTCAGTAGCCGCAGTACTGTTGAAAAAGCACTTCGTCTCAATTTAGATGAAAAAAAATACGGTACAATTGCTGAAATAGGTGCAGGACAAGAAGTCGCGAGACAGTTTTTTATCGCAGGCGCAGCCGCAGGCACCATCGCAAAAACTATCTCTGCTTATGACATGAAATTCTCAGACTCCATTTATGGCGTACAAGAAGGCGGCAGATATGTAAGTAAAGCACGTGTAGAAGCTATGCTCGATATAGAATTTAATCATGTTATCAATAGAGTCGAGGATTCACGACCAAAAGAGTCACGCTTCTTCGCCTATGCCACCACCGTAGCCGCTAAAAGTTTTAATCGTAAAAACGAATGCCATGCATGGTGTGGGATTAAAATCCAGATGTATCCGGGTGCTGAGCCATCTGAAATCGTACTACATGTTCGTATGAAAGATGACAACGCAGAATTACAGCAAGACGCCTTAGGTAGATTAGGCGTTAATTTTATTTATGCTGCCTTTTATTACTTTGAAAATCCCAAGCTTTTTATCGATTCATTAAGCGATAATATTTGGCATAACAGAATTGAAATCGAATCCATCGAGTTTAAAGGCCCTTATTTTGAAGACTTGGATACCCGCAGTATCAACCTGCATCTTATTCGTAGCTGGAAGACTCGCACGATTATGTTTAACCCCGATGGTACAGTCGGCATTCCTGCAGAGATGCTCTACAAAAAAAATGTACTTACTATTCGCGGTTCATTCAGGCCCGTAACCAAACTCAATGTAGATATGATCGAACAAGGCTTAAAATCCTTTAAGAATTTTGATGATGTCGATGATGAAAATACTATAGTACTTGCTGAGATCTCTTTAAACGATATGCGTGGCAACGACTTATTGGCTAGTGAAGAAGATATTATCGCTCGTGTACAGTTACTTAACTCTCTCGGCTACAGTGTATTAATTTCTGATTACACTCGTTATTTCTCTCTGCGAGCCTACTTTAGACAATATACAAAAATGCAAATCGGTATTGTAGTAGGCGTTATTAATGTTAAACAAATCTTTGATGAAGAAAGTTATAAAGGCATTGAAGGTGGCATCCTTGAAGGTTTTGGAAAACTTTTCCCTGACAATACGCAACTGTTTGTTTACCCAGAGTTAAACCTTAGTGGTGAGGTTAGTGACTTTACTGAAATAAAAGTAGATGAAGATCTTCGTTTTTTATATCGACACCTACTTCAAAATAACTTTATCTATGGCATTGAAAGTAGCGATAAAGAATTGTTTAAAATTTTCTCACGCGAAATATTAAAGAAAATGAGCAACGGCAGAGGAAAATGGGAAGAATCTTTACCTGAAGGTATTGCTGAAAAAATTATTGCTAATAAATTCTTTGGTTGTAACACTGATTAGAAACTTTGAATAACAAGAATCAAACTCGTATAGGAAATTAATTTAATTTAATTTCCTATACCGACGAACGGTTCAGTTTCAATTCAGCGACCACCCGTAGAATAGACTACGATTTCAAGAAAACAGTCACAGACGTAATAATAATAATATGACCGGCTAACAATAATAATAATGTTTTCTGAGATCAAAACAGCGCCCAATTGAGAGGAATCTCAATTGGGCAATTTTTTACCATTTATTTGGCATTCTTCCTTGCGTAAACAGCAAAGCTTTAATAGAATGCCCGCTTCGCCGCAATAGCTCAGTTGGTAGAGCAACTGACTTGTAATCAGTAGGTCCCGAGTTCGACTCTTGGTTGCGGCACCATATATTAGTACTAAGTACTTGATGTAGTTAATAATTTAACCCACATCAAGTACTTGGAACTGTTATATGAACTGTCATTATATTTCATACAGAACCACCCTCCTCTGAAAGGTTTTACAAGTCCCTTTCACACACCATCATATACATCCGAACAAACCCAAATTTACGATCCAGGCATTAGCTTACTTACAAATAATATTAATTATACGGCGTAGCGAACAGTTAGCTCTTCAACTGCGTATAATTCCATATTATGTTACGCAAGCGGAGTAACGAAGTCA
>JBALXO010000092.1:0-10093 GCA_036960615.1 Cocleimonas sp.
GGGGAATACTAGAAAGTGTTATGACTTTTTTGAAGTAAGTAAAGTCATTGTCGAGTTGTGTATGTATATTGCACTCTGTGTACTTTTAATTAGGGCAGAAAAAATGGAAAGTGCCCTTGTAAACAAAGTGTACTGGTTGAAAATTAATTATAAAGTTTCACATTTTCTAATAGAACAAGGGTCTACTGAAATAGCGGTAGCTATTTGGAACGTCAGTCGTGATGTTAGTTTCTAGTTGCATCTATCGATGCAATAAAAGCGTTTAGATATATATCTTATTGCATATATCTTAGAAGGATAAATGTTTATGCATTTATTTTTATACATAGCCAATAGACATAGGAAATTTGGATACAAACACACAATCTTAAAAGGATATAAATCATGCGATTCCTCGCTTTTCTACTACTTATCTTTTCTTTAAATATCTTTGCGGCACCACCACCCGAAAGTTTTGATAGCATGAACAAAGCATTTCCTGATATGACATTTGTTGACCCAGATGGAAAACAAGCCAAGTTATCAGATTACAAAGGTGAAGTAGTTTTGGTTAAGTTATGGGCAACTTGGTGTGGGGTTTGCCGCAAAAAATGGCCAGATCATGAAGCTCTTTATAATGAAACCAAGAATGAGAAAGGCGTTCGTATTGTTACAATTTCTGTTTTCGAAGATCCTAAAGACAGTCAGTCTTGGGTAGATGAACAAAATTACACTGTCCCTCTTTATATCAATAATATTAACGATAAAGGCGCTGTTAAAGTAGCTGGTGGAGGCGACTTCTTTGTTAAAGGTACTCCAATGAAGTTTTTAATCGATAAGGATGGCATCTTAAGAAAGAAAGCTGTTGGCTTAAATGGTGAAATTACTGCTTCGGATATTCGTCAATTACTATAATTCTTCATGTGAATATAATTGAAACTAATAGGTCATTATCTTATCTAAAGTAAAAGCTGGTATTATTAAAACTGGTTGTACTTTATTATTTCTAGATATTGGGATTTAAGCAATTTTGCAGAGCATTCTTTTATCTAGGATTTTATAATTAAGGCTAAACGTTAAGGTATATATATAATCATGTCAAAACTTTCCACTCCAACTCCACCACATCAAACCAATATGGACGTTGAACTAGAAGTTCATATAAAACCTAAAGGCCTTAGCGATAATGTAGCCTTCGCATTCGTAAAATTACTCCGTTTCTTCGCTGATTTGTTTTTTGCTAAACGATATGGACATCGAGCGATAGTATTGGAGACGGTAGCAGCCGTTCCAGGTATGGTCGGCGGCTTATGGCAGCATTTACATGCAATACGTAAGATAAGAGATGATGAAGGTTGGATACGTACATTATTAGATGAGGCAGAAAATGAACGCATGCATCTGATGACTTTTATCCAGATAGCCCAACCAAATATGCTCGAACGTGCTCTTATCATGGTTGTGCAGATGATTTTCTATAATTTTTACTTCTTTCTTTATCTTTTTGCACCGCGTACTGCGCATCGTGTAGTTGGTTATTTTGAGGAAGAAGCAGTTTACAGCTATACGCAATATTTAGCAGAGATTGATAATGGTAGACATGAGAATGTACCTGCCCCACAAATCGCAATCGATTATTGGGGTTTGCCAAAAAACGCAACCTTACGTGATGTAGTTATTGTTATAAGAGCTGATGAAGCTGAACACCGCGATGTTAATCATAGTTTCGTTGATGCTATGGATGGAGGACGTTCAGGTAGTAATGTAAATGAATCTACGCAATAAAATATTAAAATAAAAGCAGCGGCATAGCTTATTTAGCCAGCCATGCTTTAGCTTCTGATTCCTGGTCTAATTCAAATGCTTTTATTTCAAGGCCAGGGATTAAAGCACCTTCTATTTGGCTAACAACTCTGATCCAATGTTGATTGGCCAATACTGCTGCCTTGTCAAATTTACCGATTAGTTTAAATAGATCGGGAATATTTGAAAGTTCCACTCCAATGGCTCCGAGTGTCGGTAAATCGAAATCTCGAATTCGATACAGCATGGTGCCGTTTTCTATACCTTGAGATTTATGGAACAAATCGACTAATGCTACTTTCATCGCTTCAGCATCTATTTTACCGCTAAATTCTATATCTAGCCTATTCTCTCCATTTCTTTCTATTGTAAACATAGCTCTATCCTTTGTTAATCTTCCTCACTAGATTGAATAACTAGCACATCGCACTTTGCTTTATGCAAGACACCCGTTGCTGTGGTCCCTAATAAATCCGATACTTGACGATGCCCATGACTACCCAGAACGACCAGATCAGCTCCAATTTGTTCTGCATAATTAACAATTTCCTGCTTGGGTGAGCCTTGAACTGTATGGGTATGTCTGAGGTCTACCGTTATTCTGTCTTTGCAGGCTTCCAAAGCCTTTTTACTGTTATCAATGGTTTCATCGTCATGCTGGGCTAAGACAAAATATCCACCACCACCCATCCAGACGGTGCTGCCAAAGTTGACGACATGGATAATACTGAGTTGAGCATTCAACTGCTTACTCATTTCTGCGACTTTTCTCTCAGTGCTCAAACTTGCTTTAGAAAAGTCGGTCGCGTAAAGAATGTGCCTATACATAATGTACTCCTTGATTATTGACTAAAATTATTAGTAACAAAAGTTATTGAACTGACACCTTATTCTAGCCACAGCTGTACTTAATCAATTTGACTTAGATCATGTTTTTAATAAATAGTTACTTTCTGGTACTCAAGAGTTTTTAAGGAAAGACGGTCAGGAAGATTGATACAAAGTACAACAAATATCTAAAAAGGTGGGGGTGTCTTTTCAACTTATTCTAACGGCTTATAATCTATCTATCTCATCAAGTGCTTTTCTAGCCACTACAACCAGTGCTTCTGGCAGTGCAGGGTGAATATGAATCATTTTTGTTAGTTGACGAATATCATTGTTTAAGTGCATTAACATAATCACTTCATGGATCATGGTAGAGGCTTCTGGGCCGATTAAATGACAGCCTAATACTTCAAAACTGTTTGTGTCGACAATGAGTTTGGTTCTTGGGTAGGTGAGTTTTGTTGATAGGGCTCTTGCACTGAGTGTCCAATCTTCAGTTACTGCGATAAAACTGCGTCCGCTTTTAGCAGTTTGCTCTTCAGTCATACCAACCGCTGCAACTTCTGGATTTGAGAAAACTGCGTGTGCGATAGCACCGTGAGAAATGGATGACTCACTACCTTCTAATATTCTGTTGCAAATATAGTTACTTTCGAATGCAGCAATGTGCTGAAGCATATAAGGCGAAGCTACGTCACCCATCGCATAAACTCCTGAAACAGACGTTTGCAGCGTTTCATCACGAATAATTAAGCCGCTTTCATCACGCTTTATTTGGGTATTTTCGAGTCCGATAGCATTCGTATTTAGTTCTCTACCAATGGCATAGAGTAGTCGTTCTGTTTGGTGGGGTTTATCATTAGCGTTGTTCAGTTGTAATGAAAATTGTTTTCCATCATAGCTAGCTGATTCGATATTGGTATTGAAACGGGTATCGACGACTTTGGAAAACTGGTCAGTGAAGATACTTGCGATATCTTTGTCTTCTGCTGGAAGTAGACGATCACTGCGAACCAACATTGTCGTTTTTACACCAACAGCATTAAAGAAATTAGCAAGTTCGACGGCGATAAATCCACCACCTACGATGGTAATTGATTCTGGTACTTCACCGTTAAGTGGGAATAGATCATCACTTGTCCAAAGTGGTAAGTCAGAGAATGGCCCTTTTCGTGGTCGACTGCCTGTGGCTATAACAATGTTTTTTGAAGTTAACTTTTCACCATTGACTTCAATAGTATGATCATCAATAAAAGTACCGTGACCACGATATAAATCTAAAGACTCTGGGTGACGAGATTCGTAACGGGCATCAACTTGCGCCGACCAATCATTAGTTTCACGAAACATTCGAGCTACATCAATTGATTTGATGTCAGCTTCGATAAAGTGTTCCGATGCTTCTCGCACTTTTCGCGCAACTTCAGCATAACCAATCAATAGTTTGGAAGGTACACAACCACGGTTTGGACAAGAGCCACCTAATTTATCTTTTTCGATAAGCGCCACCTTCTTGCCAGAATTAGCGACTTCTACTGCCATAACCGAGGAGCGCCCACCACCCAGTATTATTAGATCATATGTTTTCATAAAGAGTTCTGCACTAATATGATTAATTTAATTACGCACATCTTTAATATACATAACTGAGCCTTTATTTCGCATTTCTATATCGAATAGTTCGCTGACTCTAATTAAGTCGCCAAGTTTTTTATAGCCATAGTTGATGGATGAAAACGAACTATTATTTGATATATGTTGTGCTACATGACTCATATGAGCCCAGCCGTCGTCTTCTGATGATTGTTCTACAGCCGTTCGAAGTAATTTTACTAACGCGTTGTCCTTTCTTAGTTCACCCTTATTTTTCTTTGATTGTTTTTCTGAACTATCTGTCTTCTCTTTTTCTTCTTGAGCGAGGTTTTCTGTGTAAATAAAGGGCGAACAAGCATCAACAAATGGCTTTGGCGTTTTCTTTTCGCCAAAACCATAAACGGGCAATCCACTTTCAAGAATTCTAAGAACCAGTGGTGTGAAATCACTGTCGCTCGTCATCAAAGCAAAAGCATCTATGCTATTACTATAAAGTAAATCCATAGCGTCAATGATCATTGCTGAATCTGTGGCGTTTTTGCCTTTGGTATAAGCAAATTGCTGCATCGGCCTTATTGCATTAGGGTGCAGCCTATTAATCCAACCTGACAATGACGGGCTATTCCAGTCACCATGGGCGTGACGAACATTTACCATGCCGTACTTTGCTAGTTCTTCTAATACGCCTTCTATGGAATTATGGCTTACGTTATCGCAATCAATAAGTAGTGCTATTCTTTTATTTTCTGGCACAAGTTTCTCCTGAGATTAAAACAGTTTATTTAAAAGGTCAGTGACCTTTTAATATATTACTAGATATTGAATATCTGATTTATATTGGTTTATAACAGCACAAACTACTCATGGCTAAAAGCAGAGTGATTGAATATTAATAGAGGTCATCCTTTTTTAACTATCTAAGTGAACTTATCTCGATCACTAATAGGGTTAACCTACTGATAGTGTTTACTATAACATTTCAAGTCGTGGTAAATGCACCTTGATTATTACAATGCTAAAACGTAGACAACCAAACTAAATATCTTCCAAGATGTTGGTGGGTGTCTTTTAAATAGTTTTACATGTTTTTCTAAATTAGGTACGTTGTCTGTAACTACCCTCGGTATTTCCTTGCAGGAAATAGCTCACACTATCTGCTTGTCTTCTTTTTGTTTAAAAACAGTGGACCTTAAAGAGGCGTTTTGTGATCATTTTTAAAATGAATAACTTTCAATATGAGGAAACAACATGAATAGCAAATACACTCCACCTAAAGTCTGGGTTTGGGATAAAGATAACGGTGGGAAATGGGCTGGCCTTAACCGTCCAATTGCTGGTGCAACTCACGAAGCAATATTACCTGTGGGAGATAAAGATCTACAGCTCTATTCACTGGGCACACCTAACGGTATTAAAATCACTGTATTGTTGGAAGAGTTACTGGCGTTAGGTAAAACTGACGCTGCGTATGATGTGCATGTGATCGATATTGGCGAAGGTCATCAATTCGGTTCTGAATTTACCAAACTTAATCCTAATTCAAAAATACCAGTACTACTGGATAGGTCTGGCGATGAACCAGAGTCTATCTTTGAGTCTTGTGCGATTCTGCATTATCTGGCAAATAAATTTGGTGCTTTTTGGCCTGAAAGCCCTAAAGAACAAACTCAGTGTTTGTCGTGGTTGTTCTGGCAGGAAAGTGGTGCTTCATTTGTTGGTGGTGGCTTTGGGCATTTCTACACCTATGCACCTTACCCAATGGAATATCCTATTGATCGCTATGCGATGGAAACTAAACGTCAACTAGATGTTCTGGATAGACACTTAGCAGAGCACGAACATATCGTTGATAGTGGGTACTCGATTGCAGATATCGCGATTTGGGCTTGGTATGGCCGTTTAGTGATGGGTGATACTTACAAAGGTGCGACTGAGTTTTTAGATACTGATTCGTATAAGAATGTAATGCGCTGGGCTGAGATGATTGCTGAGCGTGAGGCTGTGATTAAAGGGGTTGCTGCTTAGACAACGTACATAATTATAAGAAACAGTTTGCTGAAGTGAAGATAAACATTACACTTTTTATTTTTTATCGTTTTCACTATCTCTATCAATGTCACTAGTTTTAGTAGTCGTGTCTTTAGGCTCTAAACCTTCTTTCTTTTGATTTACATGCTTATGGATACGCTCACTCAGTAAAGTTACAGGTCGATCAATATGACGCCTTATAATACGTTTTTTACGTGATTTAAAGCCTCGTAAATGCCATTTGATCGAAATACGCGTTTTTCTAAATATTGCACCAATAAAGGGTACCTTTTCGATGTAACTTACGAATATCGTGATAACAATATAATCTATATAAGGTTGTATCCAATTTCTCCAAAGGTTTTGGAAAAATACAAAAAAGACGGTAATAAACTTTAGAATGAGTGTTAGAAACTTCGCCAGTGAGAAACCTTTCATTAACAACCCAATAGCTTCAGCAAAACCAATCAACCATAAGCCGACCGAAGCAGGAATAGTGCTGAATAAGATAGTGCAAAATTTCTGCCATAGATTGGAGGCTTTAAACATCTTCCATCGGACTCTGAGGTAGCGTGACAGCGGATGAATTAATGGCTTAACGATACGTTTTTGGAAGAAAGCAGATATGTTGTTGATTATGGCGCGTTTGCTGAGTGCAAAAAACGAACTAACAAAGACGCGTTTCCATGCAATCGTTGCAAAAGAAACAATGCCTTTTTTAAAGAAAAATTTCTTGAACACTAAAAGGAACTTAAACAGAAATCCCTTAACAAATAAGACTGATAGAAGTATAACGCTCCAGATTACATCATTGAAAATAATGATAAGCGATACACTGCTACAAACAATGAGGGTGATGATTAGCTTAATTAAATTACTCATCATTAACCCTCCTGATTTTAATTATTATAGACAGCTTGAAAGCTTACTTAACTCTGATTACCTCTGGTTAAATTTAAAAGAGCAAGAGTATTACACTAACTTACTCTGTATCTGCATCATCTACATTGCGGGTCTTAAATAATGCATATTTGATGCGCGGGTAGAACATACCCCATAAGAAGAATAAATAGAGTACACCGATAGCGAACCATGATGCTTTGTTACGATCTTCAAACGCACCCAAGGTGAATGCGATGAACGATGCAACACCAAGTACCACGATAAACATGAATTTTCCTACGAACTCTGTGGTGCGCCACGATGACCAAAAGAAAAATAGGATGATACATACAAGGATACAACCCGCTAATGCCACAAAACCACTCTGTGTATCGACGGCCCAAGGGAAATCCACTGCATAGTTGATGTAGCTGTAACCCGTAGGGTTTGCAAAAATAACTAAAGATAGCAACGCTAAGAGCGTGAGCACTTTTTTAAAAATGGGCATGGAATTTATGTCTCCTATTAGTAATAATTTTTATTGATTTACTGAAGTTTGCATCAGTATATTTTGTATATATTATAAATAGTTATGATCAAAAAGGGAACAAATACGGGGAAGAATCGACCAACGTGTTAGGAAGGTAGTAGAG
The DNA here is from genome assembly GCA_036960615.1 of Cocleimonas sp. Taxonomy (GTDB): domain Bacteria; phylum Pseudomonadota; class Gammaproteobacteria; order Thiotrichales; family Thiotrichaceae; genus Cocleimonas. Next base: position 7,767 of record JBALXO010000092.1, read on the forward strand.
TTATTTTACGAAAGAAAATGTCGTACAAGATTGTAGTAATATTTCGAACTGAACAAATACAATGATCGAAGTAAAAGAGGCCGACCGATCGACAAGGAAGGTCTCGGTTATGCCGAGACCTTCAGGATGAGATCAAAACAGGTAAAAAGGTGGGAGGTGTCCTAAAATGGGATTAATCTTCCCAACCACCAATTGCTTTAACTTCAAGAAAGTCTTCCAATCCCCAAACACCACCTTCACGACCATTACCAGATTGTTTGTAACCACCAAAAGGCGAGCCTGAGCTTCTGAATTGACCATTAATATCGATCATGCCCGAGCGTAGCTTTCGTGACACGCGTTGGATACGGTCTTTATTAGTCGTTTGTAAATAGTTCGTGAGGCCATAGGGCGTGTCATTGGCGATTGCTACGGCTTCTTCTTCAGTATCAAAAGGAATGATACAAAGTACCGGGCCAAAGACTTCTTCACGTGCAATGCGCATGTCGTTGTTAACATCTGCGAATACAGTGGGTTTAACAAAATAACCTTTATCAAAGCCTTCAGGTTTACCAATGCCACCTGCGACAAGTTTGGCGCCTTCGTCAATTCCAACCTGAATGAGCTCTTGGATCTTGTCATACTGCATCTGGCTGACGACAGGTCCGATATGTCGGCCTTCTTCGCTGGCAAGTCCTATTTCAATGTCAGCTGTTGCTTCAATCGCTGTTTGCACTGCCTGATCGTACATACTGCGCTCTACAAGCATGCGAGTAGGTGCGTTACATGATTGGCCAGTATTTTTAAAACAATGCATCACGCCACGTTTTACGGCTTTAGCATCAGCATCAGCAAAGATAAGGTTCGCACCTTTTCCACCCAGTTCTAATGTAACGCGTTTGATGGTGTCAGCTGCTGCTTTACTTATCAAAACGCCAGCACGAGTTGAACCCGTAAACGAAACCATATCAACATCAGGATGTGCGGATAACTGACTGCCTACACCCACACCATCGCCATTTACTAGATTAAATACGCCTGCAGGAAAACCCGCAGCATCGATCATTTCGGCTAGCAAAAGAGAAGAAAGTGGTGAAATTTCAGAAGGCTTTAATATACAAGTACAACCTGCTGCAATCGAATCAGCAACCTTTAGGATGACTTGATTCATCGGCCAATTCCATGGTGTGATTAATGCACATACACCGATCGCTTCGTAATGAATACGATCATTTGGTGAGTGCTCATTTAAGCCTCGCTCAAATTCGAAACTACTCAGTTCACGGATTGTGCTTTTCAAGTGGCCTGAACCTGCACCAGTCTGTGAAACTGTAGATAAAGAGATAGGAGCGCCCATCTCGTTTGAAATAGCCACAGCCATTTCATCACTGCGATCTTCATATTGTTCTAGTAATGCAGTTAAATAGCCTATTCGCACATCTTTACTGGTAGTGCTCCAACTATCAAAAGCCGATTTAGCCGCTGCAACAGCTGCATTGGTATCTGCTTCAGAGCCTAGTGTAATAGAAGTAATAACTTCCTCAGTTGATGGGTTAATGACTTCAAAAGGCTCGCCGCCTTGAGAGTCTGTCCATTGGCCATTGATGTAAAATTGAGATGTATTCATAGTTTCCTTCTTTATTTTTTATACGGTTACTTTGACATAGTAGTCATACAGCGATTATACCAATCTGCAAATGCGATATTTTTCTGCATCGCCATCCTCACAGGGCCTAGGTTGTGACAAGAATTCATGACGCCAAATACACTACAGTCGACAAAGTTAGGTTTATCACCGCCAAAGAATACTTTGCCATCCAGACCATTATTTGACCAATGATCAATCGCCACAAGATATTCAGCTTCAGGATTTTCGATGTTATATTTGGATTGTAATTTCTTTGCGACTTTAGGCATCGCGATCGCGCCCGCAAAACGAACAAGTTTAGTTTTCAACCAACCGTATTGTCCTGTTCTGATGATGTAATTAAAGTTTTTATGCGAGGTGCTGAAATTAGGGTGAACCAAGGGCGTGATGTAATGAACCAAAGTATTATCAATCCAATCCGTCCATTCCTTTGTACTTTCATCCACAGCAAATTTTGCGTAATGCTCGTTTACGTAATCGATTATTTTAGCTGATTCGGTAATGACCTTATTATCGTCTTTTAAAACAGGGACTTTTTTGTGATCAGTGAAATCTAACTCTTTCATCCCGAAAGGCGATACTTCAACGATATCAAAAGGTACATCGATATAATTTAATAGAGCTCGTACTTTGCTGCAGAAGGGACAAGACTGAAATTGGTACAGAGTAATCATGAGATGACCTAAATAAGGAAAACACC
>JBALXO010000092.1:10193-14078 GCA_036960615.1 Cocleimonas sp.
CGTTTAGATTATGATTCGTAGCAAGGCATATTCACACTGAAATTAGGAGCATACATTGAGTATGTGACTAATCGAGTACGAATGTAACGCTGCTACGGAGTAAAAGGTGAATGTTCTGAATTTTACTTTTGGCGTTGTCTGACTACTTCGTATAAACAAACACCAGTCGCAACTGAAACATTCAAACTAGAAACCTGTCCTGCCATAGGAATAGACACCAAAGTATCGCAATGTTCTTCAGTTAAACGACGTAAGCCTTTGCCTTCTGCGCCCATTACAATCGCGCTAGGTGTTTTGAAATCATAGGTATATAAATCACCATCTGATTTATCGCTAGTACCAATAAACCAAATACCTTCTTTCTTTAGTTTTTCGATCGTGCGAACTAAGTTAGTCACCTGAATAAAAGGAATTGTTTCAGCTGCTCCTGATGCTACTTTTCGTGCTGCAGGTGTTAAACCAACCGCATTATCTTTCGGTGCGATAACTGCATGTACGCCGGCACCTTCTGCAGTACGTAAACATGCGCCAAGATTATGTGGATCAGTAACGCCATCTAAAACGAGTAAAAGTGGGGGGGTGTCAGTATTGGCTATTAAATCCATCAAATCATCTTCATTGTAAGCAGTAGGCGCATTGTATTCAGCGACTACTCCTTGATGTTGATGCGTCTTTGCCATTTTATCTAACATCGCCGTATCAGCACGATTTGAAACTAATCCACGTTTTTGTGCATGATTTATTAGCTCTTTAACGCGTTGATTGCGTTTATTTTCTGCTATCCATACTTGAACGATGTTATCTGGGTCATTTTTAAGTGCAGATTCAACTGCGTGAATCCCATTTATAAGAGTTTTCATTTGATTATTTAAAGCTTCCTAACTGTTTTAGATTTTGGCTACCAATTGAGCCTTCTTTGTAACAAGAAAACCAATCAACCGCGTTAGGGATACTTCCCATTTGCTGTTCCGCTTCTTGTGCTGCTTCTCTAGTTTCCCAATAAACGATATCCGTGTATTTAACAACGTCGCCTTCGCCATTCGCGTCTTTATGGATATCCCACTGGATGAATCCCGCTTGTTTACTCATCCAACTTTCGATGATTTCACTTGCAACATTCAGCAAGTGTTGCTCGTCTATACCATCGTCTAATTCATAAGTGATAATGTCTTTAAACATGAAAACTCCTTTTTCTAATATTATTTCTTAGCTTTATGTCTATCTTCAAACTTTGCTTTCTTTTTGGCTTTTTTCTCGTTTTTAGGCACGGTTCTCTTTTTCTTCTTGCTTTCTTTCTTAGATTTATCTTTTTTAAACTTATCCTTTTTCTTAGGTGTTCTAGAGCCTTTGTCAGATTTACTATCTGAGCCATCGTCAGGCAGAGTGAAGTCAATCTTACGATCATCTAAATCAACACGCGCAACTAACACTTCAATAGAATCACCTAAGCGGTAACTTTTACCTGAGTTTTCGCCAACCATTTGGTGTTTGGCTTGATCGAAATGGTAGTAATCACTTTTCAATGCAGATACGTGAACTAAGCCTTCAACATAAACATCATCAAGCTCTACAAACAAACCGAAATTAGTTACGGTAGAAATAATACCTTTGAAAGTATGTCCAACCTTATCTTGCATGTATTCAGCTTTTAGCCAAGCCATAACATCACGACTGGCATCATCTGCACGTTTTTCGCATTCAGATGAATGCGCGCCAAGCGCTTTCATTTGTTTGTAATCGTATGCGTAACCTTCCGCAGAGCCATTCTTTAAAATATGTAAAATTGCACGATGTACTAGCAAGTCAGGGTAACGACGAATTGGAGAAGTGAAATGCGCATAATCTTTACGTGCTAAACCAAAATGACGCGTGCTTTCAGGTTTTTCTTTGTCGACTGGCTCATATTGAGCGCGACTCATTGAACGCAACATAACGGTTTGTATCAAACGAGCATCTGGGCGTTCTTTAACGCTATTCAACAAGGCAGCATAGTCACTCGGTTGTGGTTCTGCACCGCCACCTAGTTTTAAGCCTAAACCTTGTAAGAACTCATTAACTTTAGCCAGTTTTTCAATTTCCGGGCCGCCATGTACACGATGTAACGCAGGTATTTTGTGCTTCTTTAAGAAGCGCGCTGCACACATATTCGCTGTAACCATGCATTCTTCAATGATCTTATGCGCATCGTTGCGAGTCGTTGGTTTGATGTTTTCAATCTTACGATCTTTGCCAAACACAATTTGTGTTTCGGTGGTTTCAAAATCAATTGAGCCACGAATATCACGCGCTTTGCGTAATACTGCATACAACTTATAAAGATCATCTAAATGATTAACTATATCTTTGTATTCTTCACGTAAGTCAGCATCTTGATCGACTACAATCGCTGCCATTTTGGTATAAGTTAAACGCGCATGCGAGTTCATCAAACCGCTTTTGAAGTTGTAATCGATGACTTCACCTTCAGCATTAATCGTTGCTTCGCAGACCATACAAAGACGATCTAGATGCGGATTCAAGGAACATAAACCGTTCGAGATTTTCTCTGGAAGCATCGGAATAACTTCCGCGGGGAAGTAAACTGAAGTAGCACGATTAACTGCTTCTTTGTCTAAAGCTGAACCGATTTGTACATAATGCGAAACATCAGCAATCGCAACGGTTAGTACCCAGTTGCCTTTTTTATCTTTTTCACAGTAAACCGCATCATCAAAATCACGTGAGTCTTCGCCATCAATAGTTACCAACGGCATTTTGCGTAAATCTGTTCTGCCTTTTTTGTCTTCTTCTAATACTTCATCACTGAGTTTTTCTGAAGCGGCTACCACATCTTGTGGCCAAACATGCGGCAAGTCATGCGAACGAAGCGCAATTTCGATTTCCATGCCTGGCGCCATATGATCGCCTAGAACTTCGGCAATTTTACCGATAGGCTGATGACGTGAAGTAGGGTATTCAACAATTCTTGCAACAACAATCTGGCCGCTTTTAGCGCCGTTGTTGCTTTCAGGAGGGATTAGGATATCTTGCGCAATACGTGAATTGTCTGGCGTCACAAAACCCAAGCCGCTTTCAACGAAATAGCGACCTACAATAGTTTCAGTATTATGTTCGAGAATTTCAACAATTGCGCCTTCACGACGGCCTTTGCGGTCAGTGCCAGTAACGCTCGCTAAAACACGATCACCGTGTAATATTTTGCGCATCTGTTTGCCATGCAAATACAAATCGTCAGTGCCATCATCAGGTATTAAAAAACCAAAACCATCAGGGTGGCCTTGAACTCTTCCGGCGACTAGATCAGCTTTTTCAACGGGTAGGTATTTTTTGCCACGATTAAATAAAATCTGACCATCGCGCTCCATCGCACGAAGGCGATATTTAACCGCGTCGAGTTTATCTTGTTCTGTTATGCCTAATGTTTCAGTCAGCTCTGTATAGCCAATTGGGTGGCCCGCTTTGATCATGACTTCGAGCATGAGCTCGCGACTAGGAATAGGGTTGTCGTATTTTTTTGCTTCGCGATCCTTGTGCGGATCTTTATAATTTTTCATGGGGCGTATTCTACGCTTTTTTATACATAGAATATGAATTTATTATGTTATTGAAAATCAATTAATTTAAAAAGATATTCCAGCTTTTTGAATGACATCTTGTTGTTGTCGCTTCAAAGCTATGACATTACTTTTCCAGTGGGATAGTTAGTGTAGGCGTTGCTTGTATCTTTCTTTATTACGATACTTATAGGATGCAATGAAAATTAAAGTCAGTGGAATCCATGAAAGACAATATAAAAACCAATCCAATGATAATAAAGGTAGATTTATATACCAGGCTGAATAAAAAAGTGTCGTTAGACCGATGAAAATAATGATCAGTATTTTA
>JBALXO010000093.1:0-13936 GCA_036960615.1 Cocleimonas sp.
GCAGAAACAGCTAACCCAAATTGCAGTGTTAAAAGATAATTCGCTATCGCCTTTGAGGAATTCCCATCTCTCAAATTTCCTAGTTGTTGCTCTTTTTCAAAAAAATCAGTTAACGTAAATATGGTTTGTTGATTTATAGCATTAATATTATTTGCCGAATTCTCAGGTAAGCAATAGCCTGCTATTTCTGAAGTAGAATTACAAATTAAGCAGCCTTTAGGTAAATCTGGGTTTGTTACCATGTTAACAATAGAGAATAGGTAGTTTCGTACACGTTCTTTTAGGCTTTGTTCTGTTTTAAAAAGCTCAGCTAAATGTACTACACCATGTTTATTTAAATAAAATTCAATAGCTTGATTAAATAATTCTTCTTTACTACCAAAAGCAGCATAAAGGCTGGATTTACTTATACCCATTACATTCATTAGATCAGTCAACGAGGTGCCGGGATATCCATTTTGCCAAAATATCAGCATGGCTTTTTCAAGTGCATTGTCTTTATCAAAGCTGCGATGGCGGCCTGCTGTCATAGTAATTTCCAAATTAAATAAAATTTATGCTTGTAATTGTGGACCGATCGGTATAGATTGTCAATATCTGGACCGATCGGTACGGAAATATTTTAATATTATTAATTTAAAGGAAATACACAATGAATGATTTAACTGGAAAAGTGGCTGTTGTAACTGGTGGTAATAGCGGTATTGGTTATGAGACTGCTAAATATTTTAAAAATGCTGGCGCGAATGTGATCATTACGGGTAGGTCAGCTGAGAAGGTGGCTACTGCGGCTACTGAATTGGGTGTTAAAGGCATCGTTGCGGATGTCATTGATTTATCTGCTATTGATGCGCTTGTAGAGCAAGTAAAAAATGAGTTTGGCAATATCGACGTATTATTTGTTAACGCCGGTATTTTCAGTCCAGCACCAATAGGCCAAAATACAGAGGAAATGTTTGATACTCAGATGGGAATTAACTTCAAAGGCGCGGTATTTACCACTGAAAAGTTTTTACCCATTATTAATGATGGAGGTTCTATTATTAACCTTTCATCTATTAATGCTTATACAGGTATGCCAAATACGGCTATTTATGCTGCCTCTAAAGCGGCGTTAAATTCATATACAAGAACTGCTGCGACTGAACTTTCAGGAAGAAAAATACGCGTAAATTCTGTTAACCCAGGCCCTGTATATACACCTATTTATTCTAAAATAGGTATGCCAGAAGATCAGTTAAATGAGTTTTCGTCAGCTATGCAAAATAGAATTCCATTAAAACGCTTTGGTCAACCAGAAGATATTGCAAAACTCGTAACATTCTTAGCTTCTGATGACGCTTCATTTATTACTGGCGGAGAATACAATATAGATGGCGGGATTAATGTTAACCCCATTTTGTCTTAATGTAATAAACGTAAACACCTACTGGCTTACTTAAAATAAACGGTAGGTGTTTATATTATGGAATATGTTATCAATATTACACAGGTGAAATCATGGCTAAAAATATTTTAAGACTTGACGCAAGCATGAGAAAAACAGGATCTTATAGCCGAGATTTATCAGACAAGTTAATTAAGCAACTTACTATCGAACAACAGACTAGCGAAAAAAATAGCAAAGTAACAATTAGAGACTTGGCTGATGGTATCCCTTTAATTGATGAAAACTGGATTAAAGCTAATTTTACCGCTGTTGATGAGCGAGCTACTGAGCAAAATAAATACTTGGAAACGTCCGATATATTAGTTGATGAACTAAATAGTGCTGACCTAATTGTTATTGGTCTTCCTATTTATAATTTTGGTGTACCGGCAGCTTTTAAAGCGTGGATTGACCAAGTTGTTAGATCTAAATTAACCTTTCGATACACTGATGATGGGCCAATTGGTTTATTGAAGAATAAAAAGGCTTTTATTATTATTGTTTCAGGAGGCACTAAATTAGGAACTGAAATTGATTTTATTTCCGATTATATAAGACATATATTGGGCTTTATTGGCATTACCGATATCACATTTATTGATAGTAGTGGTCTTGGTCTAGATGAATCTGAAACTTTAGCTCACGCGCATAAACTCATTGAGCGTATTTAAATTACGTTTATATAACTAATTTCAATCACATGATGTACTTTTAATTACTGTTGTTTGTTAGCGTTCTAATATCATTTTTGATGGCTGTATTTTTTCACTAAAGGTCATATTGGATATTTGTCCAGTACAGTCGCTTGTGAGATTCATATATCCTTGAGGCACTTGTCTATTTCAGAAATTACTGTGTTTACTCTATTCGGAGTAAATTTATTCATGTGAGTCCCCATATAAATAGTCTCGCTAACTTCATTAGTCAGCCTATGTATTTTCACTTTGTCACACGCTTTAAAAGCACCTACAGCGTGACTAGGTAGGACGGTAAATCCTAATCCCATGCTCACGGGCTCTAGAATTAAACTAATTTGGTTTGAAAAACCTGATCTTTTAAATTGGTTACTATTCTGGAACTCTGAGTAATTTGCACTAAGTAGCTGACCCGCATGATAAGCACCATCAGGATGATCAATGAATCCTAACTCAACTAATTGATCCCAGTCAGGCTTTAAGATACCCGACGGTGTAACCAATAAGAGCACTTCTTCTGCAATAGGCTTAAGACTAACCTCTCCCATTGTTGACAAGCTGGTCATTAGGCCGATATCCACCTTATGTTCCGCAATCATTTTCTCTAAATCACTGTTAGGTGCAAAATGATATTCGATAACCAGCTTCGGATAATGCTTTTGCAATTCCAATAAATGAGGATAAAGCTTAAGACCTAAGCTCCCAGGTGATGCTACTTTTACTATACCTTCATAAGCAGAGTCTAGACCTACTCGCTTCTCAATATCCGTCAATGAAAGAATTAGCTTATGGCCTTCTTGGTATAAGCGATCGCCGGTATTAGTGAGGGTGAATTTCTTACCTTGCCTAATAAGAAGCGGCTGACCTACATGCTCTTCAAGCTTGCGCACATGCTGACTAACCCCTGATTGAGTCATGTTAAGGTTTTCAGCAGTACGAGTGAAATGACCAACCTCGACAAGTGTACAAAAACTACGTAGCCATATTGGATTAATCATTATATTTCGTACTCATATATATTCCAAATGATAATTTTACTTAATACTGCCTGTTTCGTAATCTGTTTACAACATCAATTACAAAGCATTAGATTATGAGTAATACATATCCACGCAATTTTTCACACATCGGCATATCAGTCCCCGACCTAGAGGCAGCGGTAAAGTTTTATACAGAGGTTATGGGTTGGTATTTAATTATGAAACCAACAGAAGTAATAGAAGATGACAGCCCAATTGGTGAAATGTGTACAGACGTATTTGGCAGCAACTGGGATAAATTTCGAATTGCTCACCTTTCAACGGGTGACCGTATAGGTGTTGAGCTTTTCGAGTTTAAGGGACAAGTTAACCCCGAGGATAACTTCGAATACTGGAAAACGGGAGTGTTTCACTTTTGCGTTCAAGATCCAAATGTTGAAGAGTTAGCTGAAAAGATTGTCGCTGCAGGTGGAAAAAAACGTATGCCAAAACCTCGTTATTACTACCCAGGAAGCAAACCTTACCGCATGATCTATATGGAAGACCCATTTGGAAATATCTTAGAAATTTACAGCCATAGTTACGAGCTTGTTTATAGCGAAGGTGCATACTAGAAAAATATGACTCGGAAGTTATGTGCTATCCGAGTCTTGAAATTTATTGGATCGCTATTTACTCATTTTTTCTTCTAGCAAAAGGATCTCTCACTTAGAGATTCTTTTTGTTTTAAGTGGTTATTATTTAAAGAACCTTGGAACCTTGAAACCTTTACAATAAACTACCCATTTCGCTTTTATTTCATACCATTTATAGATACAAAAATTAGACCCCTCAAAACAAATCGATACTTATATTGACCTAACCATATTAGAGAAAAACCATGAAAAAATTCCTTTTAATAAGCACCATATTTTTGTTTACTGGAGCTTTTGCTGAAGAAACAAAAGGTCCTATTCCAGTATTAATTACCGAGGTAAATGGGGAGTCTGAAGTTATTAGTCAAGATTTACCTGGACGTATTTCTGCTTATCGGACAGCAGAGGTTAGAGCTCGAGTGGCAGGGATTATTGAAAAGCGTGTTTTTGTTGAGGGTACACATGTTCGTGCTGGTGATGTCTTGTTTAAAATAGAAGGAAGAAGTCTTGCTGCGACTTATCGCGCAAGGAAGGCTGATGTTGCGAATGCAGTTGCTGTATCTAACTTAGCGAAGCAAACGTTAAAGAGATACAAAAAACTATTAAAACTCGGAGCGGTTAGTCGTCAAGAATATGATACTAATTCTGCCCAGAACCAACAATCACAAGCACAAGTTGAACAAGCAAAAGCAAATCTCGAGATTGCAAAAATCAATCTCGATTACACCACGGTAACAGCTCCAATTTCGGGACGTATTGATAAAGCGTTAGTAACAGAAGGAGCGTTGACTGCTGCTGGTTCAACTCAATTGGCGTCGATTGAACAAATCGATAAAGTTTACGTTGATTTCACTCGTTCGAGTAGCGATGTAAATAAACTTCGTCAAGCAATGAATGAAGGACGTTTAAAAGATATTACGAGCACAAAACTAGAAATTCTATTCGATGATGGAACAATTTATCCTGAAACAGGGAAATTGGAGTTTTCATCAATGGTTGTAGATCGTGAAACTGGCTCAACTTCATTGCGAGCCGTTGTTAATAATCCCAATTCTGTTTTATTACCAGGCATGTTCGTGAGGGTTAAAGTACCAGTTGCTACTACCAATAATATTATTAAAGTTCCACAGAAGTCTGTAACTATCACTCCAACGGGCGCACAGGTCTTTTTAATAAAAGACGGCAATCTAGCTTCGATAAGTATTACTTTAGGCCCTATGACAGGCGAGAATTGGTTCGTTAAGTCGGGGTTGAATAATGGTGATCAAGTCGTGCTTAGCGATACGGCGATACTAAAAAACATACCTGGTGCTAAATTTGTTGGTATGACTAAAGAGCAAATGCAATCTGCAGGCGTGACTCCTCCAGAACCAAAAACCAAATAAAGATTTTCACAGGAAAAAACAATGCCTCAGTTTTTTATTGATCGCCCAAAATTCGCTTGGGTTATTGCCCTTCTTATTATCATTGGTGGCTTATTAGCCCTAAACCAGCTACCTATTTCTGCTTATCCAAGTATAGCTCCTCCGCAAATTACGATTACTGCGGTATATCCAGGAGCTTCAGCTAAAACTATCGAAGATACCGTTACAAGTGTCATCGAAGATGAAATGAATGGAATCGACGGATTACGTTATGTGTCCTCTGAAGCTAGTCGCGCAGGAACAGGAACAATAACACTTACTTTTGATACGGGTACCGATACCGATCTTGCTGGTGTAGATGTTCAAAATCGCCTAAAAAGGGTTGAAGCACGCCTGCCATCAGTGGTCACTCAGCAAGGTGTGAATATTGATAAAACACGCCCTGATTTTTTGATGATAATCGCTCTTTTCTCTCCTAATGGTACATACAATGCGACTGATTTAGGAGACTACATAGATGCGAATATATTGGGTCAAATTCGCCGAGTACCTGGCGTAGGCTCTGCAAATTTATTTGGTTCTAAATACGCTATGCGCGTATGGCTTGACCCGAAAAAAATGACCTCATTTAAAATCACCCCAGACGAGGTGGTTACGGCAATAAGAACTCAAAACGTGCAACTAGCCGCTGGTGAATTAGGGGCATTACCTGCACCCGCTAACCAACAAATCAATGCAACGGTATTAGTACCTTCACGCTTATCTACAGTAGAGGAATTTGGAAGCGTTATATTGAGATCGTCAAGCGAAGGTGCAATTGTTCGCTTGCGAGATATTGCTCAGGTTGAACGTGGTGCTCAAAACTACAACAGTTCGGTATTACTTAATGGTCAACCCGGAGCTGCCTTTTCTACAAAATTGTCTAATACGGGTAATGCATTAGTTACAGCTGAAGCTCTTAAGGTCAAAATGGATGAACTGAAAGAGTTTTTCCCTGAGGATATAGAGTGGATGTCGCCTTATGACACTTCACTTTTTGTCGATATCTCTATCAAAGAGGTTGTTGAAACACTCGTTATCGCTATCATTTTGGTAACGTTGGTAATGTTTGTGTTTTTACAGAACTGGCGTACAACCGTAATTCCCTTAATTGTTGTTCCAATATCATTGATCGGTACAGCTATCGGTTTGTATATGTTTGGCTTCTCTATCAATATGCTCACACTGTTTGGAATGGTGCTTGCTATCGGAATTGTCGTTGATGACGCCATTCTGGTGGTAGAGAATGTTGAACGACTTATGGAGACTGAAGGGCTTAACCCTTATCAGGCAACCAAAAAATCCATGCAGCAAATTACAGGAGCAATTATTGGAACAACCGCTGTATTGGTCGCTGTATTTGTTCCGATGGCCTTTATCAGTGGCTCGGTGGGTGAAATTTACAAACAGTTCTCCCTGACCATTATCATTTCAGTCGTGATTTCCTCCTTTCTCGCTTTATCACTAACACCCGCGATGGCGCAAGGATTGCTCAAAGAAAAAAACAAGAACCCTGGGTGGTTTATAAAAGTACTCACATCACCAGGTCGTTTGTTTAACTATTTATTTGGCAAGATTACTAGTGGTTATGTACTAATAGTAAAGTTAATGTTGACGGGCTTAGGCATCGTTTTAACATTAGCTATCTTTGGTGGAATTAGCTTTTATGATTATCAGCGCTTGGTTGATCTGCCTAAAGGGTTTGTTCCATCCGAAGATCAAGGTTTTGTTGTAACAGGCGCTTTATTAGCCTCAGGAGCCACTCAAGAACGTACAGAGGTGCTAGCCAAGCAAACTGATGCTTGGTTGAGCAGCCAGCCAGAAGTCAAAGATGTGATTACCATTTTAGGTTTTGGCTTTCTAGGCTCAGGTCAAAACACTTACATCAGTTTTGCTAACCTACATCCATGGGAAGAGCGAACCAAGCAAGGTCAACGTGACGCCGATAGTATCGTGGCAGATGCAGGAAAGGCTTACCAAAGGTTTATCGGAGACGGCATCGTTTTTGCGTTTAACTTGCCTCCAATTCCTGGTTTAGGCAATGACAATGGTTTTGATTTTAAATTACAAGATCGCACCGGTGGAACAGATCCAACGGCACTTCCAAAGGCTATAGGGCAACTGATGGGAATGGTCGCGCAATCACCTGATAAAATCGTTGGTTTTAGACCAAATACATTGCCTCCTGCGCCACAGCTAAAAATTGATGTAGATAGAGTTAAAGCCCGCTCATTGGATGTCGATATAGGGTCGCTCAATTCCACTCTACAGGTGGCATTAGGTTCGGCATATGTTAATGATTATGTCGATGGAGGTAAGGTCCACCAAGTATGGGTACAAGCCAATGCTGAAACTCGCTCAAGTGTCAACGGCATCATGGCTCTCCAAGTACGAAACACAAATGGTGGGTTGGTTGATTTAAAAGAAATAGCTACTACTCAATGGATTCAAGGGCCGGCTAAATTAAGCCGATATAATGGTTCACCATCAATGTCTTTTACAGGTAATCCAGCGCCAGGTGTTAGTAGTGGTGTCGCATTGAGTACGATGGAGGCGTTTGCAGAGAAACTACCCCCAGGTATTGGTTACGAATGGTCTGGTCAGTCATTAGAAGAAAAGATATCAGGCGGACAAGCACCAATGGTTTTTGCGCTGTCAATATTCATTGTATTTTTGGTATTGGTTGCACTGTATGAAAGTTGGCTAGTCCCACTTTCGGTTATTATGGTTATTCCTTTAGGTATTTTAGGTTGTGTAATCGCCGTCTCCATGCGTGGCTATACGAATGATGTGTATTTTACTGTCGGAATAATTACTATCATCGGGCTGTCTACCAAAAATGCGATCGTTATTGTTGAGTTTGCACGTGACTTACAGCGCGAAGGAAAGAGTGCATATGAGGCTGTTTTAATTGCTTGTAGACAACGCTTTAGACCTATATTAATGACCTCACTTGCTTTTATATTAGGCGTAACGCCACTAGTCGTAGCTACTGGTGCTGGTTCTGCTAGCCGTCGAGTCATTGGCACTGGTGTATTAGGCGGCATGTTATCAGCAACGTTCTTGGCGATATTCTTTGTACCGGTATTTTATCTGATCATACGAAAACTATTTCCATTAAAACTAGCCAAATCACAAATAGAAGCAAATAGATTAGCTAAGCTTGATCAATCAGTATCCTCGGAGGAGCACTAATGAAATCCATTTATACTAGTGGCCTAACAGCCATAATTAGTATGACCATGGTAGGTTGTACTAATGTTTCTTCGAAAATTACGACACCTGTTCCGAAGGTCGCCCCGCCTATTGCGAATACAATTACTGGGCAAAAAAAGACACCAGTAAAGAAAATCAAGTTGGTGGCATGGGAGCAGTTTTTCACAGACCCTACTGCAAAAAAAGTCATTTCTACGGCTCTGAAGAATAATAGAGACCTACGAATTGCAGCGACTAATGTTGCTGAGGCTCAAGGCCTGTATCAAATTAGGCGTAGAGATCAAATACCAAATGTTAGTGTTAACGGATCAAGATCACAAACTCGTAACTCGCTTAACCTGTCAGGTAACAAAAACACGATAAACAGTTATGGTGTTAATGTTGGATTGGTCTCTTATGAAATCGATTTCTGGGGACGTGTCGCTAATCTAAAAGATGCTGCACTCGCTAATTATTTTGCGACTCTTGAAGCTCAGCGTACCAGTCAACTTTCAGTTATATCAGAAACTGCGAATGCTTATTATAACTGGCTAGCTACACGCGAAAACCTTCGCCTAGCTAATGCGACCCTTAAGGCTCGTGCTCAATCGCTCAGGCTGATTACACTTCGACAAACAGTGGGAATTGCATCAGAACTTGATCATGCTCAAGCTGAAGTTGCTAAAGCAACAGTTGAAGCACAAAAAGCACAGATTCAACGTGCTCTGACTGGTTATCAGGCGGTTTTAGAGTTACTCGTTGGTTCGCCTATTGATAAAGTGCTCGCGTCAGCTAAGCATGCGGGACGACCTAAATTTGATTTTGTTGTTCCTGAAAATCTAAATTCATCGGTATTGCTCAATCGCCCAGATATTATCTCAGCTGAAGAAGGTTTGCGTGCAGCAAATGCGAATATTAACGCCGCACGAGCAGCATTTTTACCGAGCATATCGTTAGTAGGAAGCGGTGGCTTTGCTAGTGGAGATTTGGGTGATTTATTTAAGGCTAGTTCAAAGACGTGGTCGTTTACACCATCAATTAGTCTGCCTATATTTGGTAATAGTATTCAGGCGAATCTTGATGTGGCTAAGGCTCGTCAAAATCGTAGTGTTGCAGAATATGAAAAGGCTATTCAAGCTGCCTTTTCAGAAGTGTATACGCAGTTTCAGGCGCGTAAAGCTCGCAGATCTGAAATCATTGCGAATAACAAATTGGTATGGGCTCAGAAAAAACGCCAGAACTTGGCACAAGTGCGTTACGACGCAGGACTTGCGAGTTATATAGAAGTATTAGATTCTCAACAGAATTCGTTTGCATCAGAGCAGTCTTTGCTTGAATCTGAGAGAGGAGAAGTAGAATCAATTATCCTACTTTATAAAGCGCTTGGTGGTGGAGACGCTGTCACAGGTAGCTTTAGATCAAAGACACAAAATCGTCCAAGTAAACCAAGTACGATTTCAATTCAATAATCTTAAACCATACGATTAAGATCAAACTGATCGGCGATCATTAGCCATCATAATCTTTCCTTAAACACCTTTTGGATGTATTCCAAAAACGCTTTTACCTTGGGGATATTTAACCTGTGCTTGGGGTATAAAGCGAACACGTCTACATCTGACATTCCCCAATCTTCAAACAAGGGGATTAACGTGCCGTCTTTTACTTCTTTATGACACATGTAATCGGGAATAATAGCGATTCCTACCCCTTCTATTGCCATTTGTTTAAGCACAAGGAAATCGTTCACCAGCATTTTAGGAGTGACTCGAAATTCCTGCTGTTGCTTGTCGAAATTTAAGGTTACGCGACCATCATTGTGAACGTTACTCATCAGCAAAAAATCGTACTGATCTAATTGCTCAATAGACGTTAATGTTCCACAGCGTTTTAAATAGTCTGGGCTTACGTATATTTTTCGGCTTACTTGGCCTAAACGTTTGGCAATTAAACGAGAATCTTCAAGCGTGCCAATTCGGAGGACTAAATCAAATGCCTCTTCGATAAGATCCACTCGCCGATTAAGTAGGTTTAGCTGTAAGTTGATCTCTGGATATTGATGCATAAACCTACCCAGCACAGGCTTTAATACTTCATGTCCCATTCCCACAGACACACCTATTCTGAGATGCCCTTCTACCTTATTTAAGGTTTGAGCAATGGACGCTTCTGCTAAATCCACTTCCAGATGAATCCGTCGGCAATGCTCTAAATAGTTTTTCCCGGCTTCGGTGATATGTTGTGAGCGAGTGGTGCGCTCCAACAGTGTTATCCCTAATCGATCTTCCAGTCGAGAAATTTTTCGGCTCAAATTCGCCTTAGGGATGTTCAAGCGATCTGCAGCTAGAGTAAAGCTTCCTGCATCAATTACTGCGATAAACAGCATCATGTCATTCAAATCTGTAGCTCTATTCATTTTAGCTCTCGTCTTATTGTTGTTAAAACTGGAATAATGATTCTAATATATAGGTATATATCAAACAATCCTTAAACACTAGAATGATTCCATCAAATACAGAAACTCTTTTAAACAAACACGGATTTAATCATGAAAATATTATCAAGAGACACATTAGAGTTAGGCGGATTTGCTGGCATCGTTGAGCATCGCCTTGTGACTGACAGTCGAATTTTTGGTAAGCACAAGAAACCAGAAACCTTTGAAGGATTAGGCAACATGGTTTATCTGGCAGACGCTCAATACAAGCCTTTTGGCTCATCGGGGATGCACCCTCATAGCGAAATCGATGTCATTTCTATCATCATTGATGGCCGAGTGAGCCACGAAGGTTCAATGGAACACGGTAAAGATTTGGTTGCTGGAGATGTTCAAGTGCAACGCGCTGGTGGAGAAGGTTTCTCTCACAATGAAATCAATCCAGACAATGGCAAAAATAGAATGTTGCAAGTGTGGGCATTACCAGAAGAGAAAGGCCAAGCTGCAGCTTATAAAGCTTACACCCCGAAACTGGATGGTGTGACTCGGATTTATGGCGGAGACAAATCACAAGATAATACGTTTGATAGCCACACGATCATGGATATCGTTCATTTAAAAGCAGGCAGTAATCTCGATTTACACAATGAAACGTTGATCTATATCATTACAGGTGAAGCAGAAATTAATGAACCAGATAATGGAGAAAACACCACAATTAAAAGCATTGTAAATGGTGATTTAATTCTTAGTACAGCAGCAAAGGTGAGCGCGAACAACGATGTACAACTTTTGCTTGTTAGCCAAAATCAATAAAGTGGAATTCATTTATAGAAGTAAGGAACTCATTATGACTCAATTATCAAAAAACATCGGCCTACAAGCCAGCAATCTTAGCTACTCTTCGAATCGCCATATAGACAAAAGTAAATCACAGAATGCTAAACCGATTAACAAGCATGTTATGGCACTAATAACGTTTTTAGCGTTGCTACCACTGGTTTATTTTATTCCTGATGTTGTTGGGCAGTTTCTGCCCAACAACAAATTGCTTAATGTTACAGTCGCCTTGGGAATTATCGTGCCGATTATTTCTTATGTCGTCATGCCGGCAGCGCGCTTGTTTTTAAGTCGAGATCACTGAGGACGAAACAGGTCTACAATCTAATTAAAAGACACCCCCCTACTTTTTACATGTTTTTCTCATATAACTTAATGAAAACATGCCCTTCGGGTAGTCGTCGCTTCACTCCGACATTGTCTTGCCTAAAGCTCGGCTGCCACTTTTGCTTTTAAATTATTGATTTAAGCTGACCCCTTTTTCCGATGCCCTATTTATTCATATTAAATCCAATTTACTGGCTAAATACTGCAAAAAACATGCAGCATTTACATTTGGAACAATATTAGATGGCCAGACTGCGTAATAAGGTATTGAGGCCACCGACCAATCTGGAAGTATCTCAATCAAGGCACCATTATTCAGTTCTTTTTCTATCATTGCAGTAGGCGGTGTTGCCAGCCCTAAACCACAGACGCATATTTGAGCCATGGCTACTACACTATTAACCGAAACTTTACTTGTTCCTTTAACCATCTTCTTATTGTTCTTCTTATCCAAAAGCGTTCTGTAGTCGGGCATCATTTCAAGTTTTATCCAGTCCCAATCTGCCAGATCATCAGGAGAAATAGGTGTCTTTCGACTGGATGAGTATTCCACCGAACAAGCTAAGGTTCTTTCTATGTTACCCATTCGTTTTGACTTCAACGTGCTGTCAGCCAACTCACCTGCGCGAAAAGCTAGGTCGATACCAGTACCAACCAAGTCATCCTGAATATCACTATAGATTATTTTAAATGTAACAGCAGAATGCAGCTTTGAAAATTCCGAGATATAAACATTCAAATCAGAACTTACCAAAGCTGAGGTGATTGATATAGTTAGATTTCCCCTCAGTTCCCCACTACTAGGAGAAACCTCATTAAGTCCTCGTTCGGCTGCAATGATCATTTTAGTCGCATGCTCAAACAGATGTTTACCTTGCTCCGTTAATGAAAGCTTCCGAGTTGTTCGGTATATGAGGGCAGTACCCAATCTTTTTTCTAATTCGGAAATATTGTAGCTAATTGCAGATGGAGATAAAGAAAGCTCTTTAGCTGCGGCTCGAAAAGATCCTTGTTTTATAGCTTCCGCAAATATTGCCATAGCACGTAAGTCATCTATCATTGTTTAACTCAGTAGAACAGTGTAGTTAGACTATAGTAGATAGTTAACCAAACTGAAAGTCTATATGATCTAGTTTTTGCGAGGTATTCCAATGATTACAACTATTCTTTCAATGAGCATTTTTTCTTTCGTTATGTCGTTTTCACCTGGGCCTGTGAATTTAATCTCACTGTCGATTGGTTTAAATCAAGGATTCAAAACTGCGTTACCCTTTGTTTCAGGGGCGACAATCGGATTTACAATATTATTGTTTTGTCTTGGTTTAGGTCTAGGCAGTTTCACCCAACAGTTTCCTGTAGTAATGAATCTTTTGAGTATTGTTGGTGCTACTTTCATTATGTATATGGGCTATAAAATGACTGGTTCCAAATCTGCTTTAAAACTAGAGGAAGGTGATTTCCCCACTTTTTTGGATGGCGTGTTATTACAATTATTGAATCCTAAAGCTTGGGCTGCATGTTTAGCAGGAGTTGCTGCGTTTGGTGCAAGCGATAATTTTTACAAGTTGTCACTATTTACTACGATATATTTTGTAATTTGTTATTTTGGCATTGGGAGTTGGGCATTTATCGGAGGGAAAATATTCCAAAGATTAAACTCTCCCTCCGGCTTAATAATGTTCAATAAGGTAATGGGGGTAGGTTTGATTCTGGTTGGTTTGTTTCTGTTATTGCAACGGTTTTTTATTGCCTAATTCTAGGTTACAGGAACCTCATCAGGAATATACCTATATGCAGTGCGTATACAGCGACCAACTACCAAACAAAATGTTCACAAGAGGTAAAAAATTCACTACCGACTTTAGTACTAATCGTGCCGATTATTTCTTATGTTGTAATGCCAACAACGCGCTTGGTATTGAGTCGAGGTAACCGAGTAGAAACAAGTGCGAAACAGCTCAACAATCTAATTCAAAGACACCCCCCTACTTTTAG
>JBALXO010000094.1:0-3976 GCA_036960615.1 Cocleimonas sp.
CGGCGTTGTGCTAATACCTCATCAGAAACTCTCACGGCAATGGTTCTGTTAGGAATGTCGATATCCATCGTGTCACCTTCTTGTACTAAACCGATCGCGCCGCCTTCTGCTGCTTCTGGTGAAGCATGGCCGATTGATAAGCCTGAGGTTCCGCCTGAGAAACGTCCGTCAGTAATTAAGGCACAGGCTTTGCCTAAACCTTGTGCTTTTAAGTAGCTGGTTGGATACAGCATTTCTTGCATGCCGGGGCCGCCTTTTGGGCCTTCGTAAATGATGACTACTACATCGCCTTCGACGATTTTGTCATCAAGAATTGCTTCAACTGCGGTATCTTGAGATTCAAATACACGCGCAGGGCCAGAGAATTTTAAGATGTGTTCGTCAACACCTGCTGTTTTTACCACACAGCCGTCTTCTGCGATATTGCCGTAAAGTACGGCTAAACCACCGTCTTTAGAGTAAGCGTGTTCGAAGTCACGAACACAGCCGTTGACCTTATCAAGATCTAGGCTATCCCAGCGTTTGCTTTGGCTAAAGGCATGTACGGTGCGCACATTACCCGGTGCCGCTTTGTAGAAGGTTTGTACTTCTTCGGATGGGTTGCGTGCGATGTCCCATATTTCTAGTGCTTCGCCCATGGTTTTTGCGTGTACGGTATTTACGTCCGTATGCAACATGCCACCGCGTTCAAGCTCGCCCAATATTCTGAATACGCCGCCTGCACGATGTACGTCTTCCATATGAAATAACTGTGTCGCTGGCGCAACCTTGCTTAAGTTAGGTACGGTGCGCGATAAACGATCCATATCGTCCATATCGAAATCGACTTTGCCTTCGTGCGCCGCTGCGAGTAAATGCAATATTGTATTAGTCGAACCGCCCATGGTGATGTCGAGACTCATGGCGTTTTCAAAGGCTTTAAAGTTGGCGATATTGCGCGGTAATGCAGTCTCGTCACCGTCTTCGTAATAGCGTTTGGTTAGCGCCACAATTTGGCGTGCGGCTTCTAAGAATAATCCTTCACGATCAGAATGTGTTGCCAACATCGAGCCATTGCCCGGTAGCGATAAACCTAAAGCTTCGGTCAAACAGTTCATTGAGTTTGCGGTAAACATACCTGAACACGAACCACAGGTAGGGCAGGCCGACACTTCCATGTTTCTTACGTCTTCATCGCTATTGCTTTTGTCAGCGGCAGACACCATTGCATCAACTAAGTCGAGTTTTACGACTTGTTCATTAATGACTGCTTTACCCGATTCCATCGGGCCGCCAGAGACGAAAATTACTGGAATGTTCAAACGCAATGCCGCGTTCAACATGCCCGGTGTGATTTTATCGCAGTTTGAGATACAGACTAAAGCATCCGCACAATGTGCGTTTACCATGTACTCAACTGAGTCTGAAATAATCTCGCGTGATGGCAAGCTGTAAAGCATGCCGTCGTGTCCCATCGCGATGCCATCATCCACTGCGATAGTGTTGAATTCTTTTGCTACGCCGCCCATCTTTTCAATTTCACGCGCAACCAACTGACCCATGTCTTTAAGATGCACATGACCTGGTACGAATTGGGTAAATGAGTTTGAGATGGCAATGATTGGCTTATCAAAATCACCATCTTTCATGCCTGTTGCGCGCCATAATGCGCGAGCGCCCGCCATATTGCGGCCGTGGGTGGTGGTGCGTGATTTATATTCTGGCATGGGATGGTTCCTGAATTAATTATATGAGGCTAGTGTAGCGTTGAATAGCGGGCTTTGGAATAGGACTTACTCTGAAAAAGGGTAAGCCGAGTGTTTTTTTTACGAGACAACGTTGGAACACAGTGACGACGACCCGTAGGGTGAGGTTTTCTTTAAGTTGAATAAGAAACCTCATAAAAGGTGGGGGGTGTCATATTAGACACCTTTTGGGGCGTCACCATTGTGTATCAACGTTGTCTTTATATAACACTGGCTTAGCACTTTTTAGTTTAATTTCATTTATACTGATCCAATAATGTCTTGTTTAACGTATAGAAAATAACGTTAAAAATTGCGCAATCTTTTTCTTAGAGAAACTCCTTAGATGACACCCTATTTAATTGGTATAACAGCCCTTGTTTTGTTGGCGAGTATCGTCATTTCGCCGCGTATTCGGACTGTTGAGGGTTTCTACAAAGGTTCTTCTGATACAGGTGCTGCGCCTTCACTTTGGACATTAGTATTATCTCAAGTGACTACTTGGATTTTTGCGCGTTCATTAATGACAGCCGCTATCCTTGGTTTTTATTACGGTATCGCGGGTGCCTTAGCCTATGCCGCTTATTACTTTAGCTTTGTAACGGGTGGCGCGATTATTAACCATCTGCGTTTTAAGCATGGTTATGACAATGTGCAAGGGTACATGAGCGCCAAATTCGGCTCCATGGGCGCTGGCATGTACAACTTTGTAGTGATCTTGCGATTACTCAGTGAAGTGTTTGCCAATTTAATCGTAGTGGGCGAAATCTTTGGTTTAAAGGGCAGTTACGAATACTTTAGCGCGATGGTTGCCATAGGGGTCATAACCGTTGGTTATTCATCTATGGGCGGTTTACGTGCTTCATTACGAACGGATGTATTGCAATCGGTGTTAGTCATCGTACTCGTTGCAGTATTATTTATAGCGATGCTTTTAAACCCTGCATTTGATTTGGGTGCGGTAATCAACTCATCGCCTGATATTAAATCTCCTGGTTGGGTATTGTTGTTGGTAGCTGGGTTACAGGTTTGGAGCTATCCATTACATGATCCTGTAATGATGGATCGTGGATTTTTAGCCGACCAAGAAACCACAAAAAAATCTTTCATGCATGCTGCATGGATTTCGATTGCTTGTATTTTAATGTTCGCGTTATTAGGTGTATTTGCCGGATTAAATAACCTTGAAAGCGAGGGCATGATGGATGCACTCACCCGCTTATTTGGCCAACCTATTATGGCTGTCTTTAGCGTAGCGCTTATTATCTCTGCCTTATCGACACTTGATTCTACATTCTCTAGCGCTTCAAAATTGGTCGTTAAAGACATGAAGCTATTACCCGAGACGATTATGTCAGGACGTCTTGTGATGGTAGTGTTTTTAATTGTCGGCGGTTTATTCTTACTATGGGATAGCAAAGATCTCTATGCGGCAGTAGCTGTCAGTGGGACTTTATCGATGTTTTTATTACCGATAATTGTGTTTTGTATTTGGGGTAATCGCGACGTCGCGCTTTGGCCTGTGGTGTTGACTTTTGGCGTGACTGTTTTTGGCGGCATTACTTATATTACCGAAAGCTCAAAATACACCACATGGATGTTTGATCTGTTTGGCTATGAACATAAATATTCAAAATTATTGATCATTTGTATCGTGATAGCTTTAGTGGGTTTTGTCTCGTTTGCTTTGGGTATGAAAGGTAAAGCAGATGATGGTAAAACCAAAATTTCACAAAGCTAAAAGTATAGTTATTAAATAATAAAATGAGTGAAACACGTATTCTTAATTTAGACAGCATTGTTAGTTTGGATAACATGGAAACGCCATTGCTCGTTTTCGGTGGTTGCTATTCCAATCTACAAGCCACTCAAGCCCTGAAAAATTGGGCAGAAGAAAATAACTTTCATCCTCAACAGTGTATTTGCACTGGCGACATTGTGGCTTACTGTGGTAATCCTTATGAAACTGTCGAGCTAATTCGTGATTGGGGTGTTCACTGCATTCAAGGTAATGTTGAGCAATCTCTCGCCACAAAAGCTGATGATTGCGGCTGTGGTTTTGAAGAAGGTAGCACTTGCGATACTTTGTCGCGCGGCTGGTTTCCGATTGCTGACGACGCTATATCTCAAGCACAACGAGACTGGTTTAAAAACTTACCTGAACACTTACATTTATCTGTCGCAGGTAAATCAATTCGAGTAGTGCATGGTGCTGCTTCTGATACCAGCCGTTTTATGTTTGATTCTCAAGC
>JBALXO010000094.1:4076-13818 GCA_036960615.1 Cocleimonas sp.
CATCATCGCTTAGCCTATGATGTTGAATCGTGTTATTTACAAATGCAGAAAAATAATTTAACTCAAGGCTATCATCAAGCCCTAAAGACAGGACTATGGCCAAGCATGGATGTGTTGCCAGAGTTTGAGAGGCTTCAGCAAGGGATTAAGATTTAGCATTGGTAGTAATAAGATTAAATATTTAACACCAATTTGAAAAGTGATAAAAAGATGGGGGGTGTCTTTTAATATTGTCTTAACAGCTGCTGAAACCCTTTAGATCGTATCAATAAATTCTTCCCAGCCGCTTTCAATTGATCAATTTTGTTATGCGGTAATTCCAAAGCTGTCGGAACAATTCCCAGTTCTGCTATTTCTTTATCATTCAAATCTTCAAGATTAACTTCAATCAATTGAAATTCTATATCGGCACAGTCTTTAGTTTTTAGTTCATGACAACGGCCTTGCTGTACTTGTTTCTTCCATTTTGGAAACTGTGATCTGAGTAAGTCGATGGTTTCGGTATTGTATTTATTTGATTGGATGGTGGTGGTTGTATCGAGTACGTTTACCGTCGATGGTCCACGTCTTATCTTACCAATAGCGGGATTAATAAAGCTTGAGGCATTTACTGTCATGAATACCATTTTTTTCGATTGCTGCATGCCGTAGGTTTTCATCGCGTTCCACATGCTGTCATTATGAAATGAGACGATGTCGATAATTGAGCGAATGCCTAGGTTATCTGCCACGCCTCCATCGACTAAATGTAAATAGTTTAGATTTTTATCATCACGATAGTTTTTGACTCTGAGCGCGTCAAGATAGCGTTTTTGTTGAATAGCGACGTTGCGGTTACGAGGGTTGTTGGGATTGTTGTTATTGCGAGAGTTGCGTTCTTGCACTTGCCACACGATAGGTGATGTTTCACAAGTACCAGCGTGGTTTTTTAATGTAATTGGCGAGAATAGAACAGGCACGGCGGATGATGCGGCGACTGCGCGCGCTATTGGGTAGCTGCCTAGATCAGAGCAAATCCAGTTGAAATGATAGCCTGTAAATGAGAAACCATGGCCTAGTGATAGGTCGGTTGCATTAATGACAATTTCTGGCCCATCGGGGCGCATATCTGCAAAGGTTCTGTTTTTGAAAATGACTTGGTTGTAATACTCAGCAGCTAAGTCGCTGCGTTCAAACAAACTGGGTGCGAGTCTTATCCATGCTTTTGGACTGAATAGTGATAATCTCAATAATTGAGTTTGTACGCGTCGCTTAAGGAATTTTCTTTCGAAGTCTTGGAAAATTCTATCACCGTATAAACCAAAGTAGGCTGAGGTAAAACTGCCTCCTGAGACTGACGAGATGAGATCTATTTCGTCTAGTAAACGTCTTTGTTTGCCATTGATGGTAATTGGTGTATCACGCAAATGTTGCAATACGCCATAGGATAATGCCGCTGAACGGGTGCCGCCACCAGAAAATGTCATCATTAGAGTTAGCTCATCTGAACGCTTATCTTTGATCGTTTTTACTGATGTTGTATTAATTTTATTTTTAGTGCGATTATCTGATAAGGGTCGATTCATATCAGGCGAAGTGATGCTACAGGCGCTTAGTAAAAGTGCGAATGTAAGAAGCAATAAATAAGACAAGGTGCGCATAGTGTGTGATAGTTTAGCGCTATGTCGAAAATAATTCTATTCAATAAACCATTTGGTGTTTTAACTCAGTTTACAGACACCGAAGGGCGCAAAACACTGGCGGATTTTATCACTGAAAAAGGCGTTTATGCTGCAGGTCGTTTAGATCGTGATAGTGAAGGTTTATTGGTGTTAACCAATGATGGTAAATTACAAAACCGTATTGCCAGCCCCAAACATAAAATGAGTAAAACCTATTGGGTGCAAGTGGAAGGCGAGCCTAGCGAGGCAGATATTCAGCCGTTGCGTGATGGTGTTGTATTAAAAGATGGCATAACCAAACCTGCTAATGTAAAACGCATTCCTCAACCCGTTAATTTATGGGATCGTGATCCGCCAGTGCGGGTAAGAAAAACGGTGCCAGATAGTTGGCTAGAAATTACTATCGCGGAAGGGCGCAATCGACAAGTGCGCAGAATGACAGCGGCGATCGGTTTTCCCACTTTGCGTTTGATTCGTTATCGGGTAGGCTCATGGTCGATTGATGGTTTAGATAATGGCCAACAAAGCTTATTAGAAGTTTGATTGCAGAAAAAAATTAAAGAAAACCGTTACAGTAAATAATTTTAAAAGAGAATTTAAGGGAATATAAAGAATGAATAACAAAGCACATTGGGGTTTTTGGGTAATTGCACTATTAGGTTTACTTTGGAATGCCGGCGGTATCATGAACTATATGATGCAAATGAAGCCAGAGTTTGTCGCATCAATGCCAGATGCACATCGTGCGATTATTGAAGGCCGTCCTTCTTGGGCTACGGGTGGATTCGCCATTGGTGTTTTCGGTGGAGCACTTGGATGTTTATTGCTGTTACTTAGAAAGAAAATTGCGGGACCTGTTTTTATGGTTTCGCTAATGGGTATTTTTGTAACGATGATTCACGCACTAGGTATAGCTGTCTCAGGAAATGATGTGTCGATTAGCGTTATCTTTCAAATTATTGTATTGCCAATTCTTGTGGCTAATTTTTTAATCGGCTTAACCTTTTATGCGCTTAAAAAAGAGTGGCTTGCTTAGTCTTGATCTGATTGGATAAAACCTTAAGGAGATAATATGAAAAATTTAGTGAAGCGTTATACGAAAGATGAAACAACAGTCGTATGGCAACCTGATTTATGTACTCACTCCAAAAAATGTTTTGCTGGTTTACCAGAGGTATTCAATCCTGAAAATAGGCCTTGGGTGCAACTAGATCAAAGTAACGCTGAAGATATTGTTAATCAGGTTAATAAATGTCCATCTGGTGCATTATCTATCGATTCTGCTAGCGTTGAAGCTGACGACGTTGAAGTTAGTAGTAAAGAGGCGAGTACTGTTTCGACAAAAGTGACAGTAACTAAAGGTGGGCCACTTTTAGTAAAAGGTGTTTTAGCGATCGAGCTTGTGAATGGTGAAACTGTTGAGAAAACAGGTATGACAGCTTTATGTCGATGTGGAGCTTCTGCTAATAAGCCTTACTGCGATGGTAGTCATCAAAATATTGAGTTTGATACTTAAGCTGTAATACAGTCAGAAAGTAGGGGGGTGTCTTTTTAAACCCTATGTTTAGTCGTATTCAGTGTCCTTCCACATGCGCATTGCCGTAAACACTTCTGTGGAGTTATTCAGTGTTTTACCTGTTGATGCAGCAACTTTTTCTACAACATGATCTAAATGCGTACGTAAAAACGGGTTGGTACTTTTTTCTAAAGATAAAAGCGATGGTACGGTTTGTATATTTTTATCACGCATTGCTTGAGCGGTTTGCTCACGGGCTAACAAATCTGCACTTTCTGGCTCGACCCATTTAGCAAAGCCGATATTTGCCATTGTGTATTCGTGCGCGCAATAGAGCAGGGTATCTTCTGGGAGTTCAGCGATCTTTGCTAGTGAATCATGAAGCTGTTCCATGGTGCCGTTGAATACTCGTCCACAACCTGCTGCAAAAATAGTATCGCCACAGAATAATCTGTTTTGTTCGCCATCATTAGTGAAGTAAGCGATATGTCCAGAAGTGTGACCATAAACATTCATCACTTTAAATTCTGCATCAATTTCTTCAATACGAATATTTTCTTCACCACTCAACTTAGTGGTAATGTGTGGAATACGTTCTGAATGTGGTCCATAAACGGGTAAACTTGGGTATTCAGCCAACAAATCAGCAATGCCACCGACATGATCATTATGGAAATGTGTAATCAGAATAGCTGCAGGTGTAATGTTGTTCTTTTTTAGCGCAGCGATGACTGGTTTGGCATCTCCAGGGTCTACAATTGCGGCTTTTTCTTGTTTGTCGTCACAAACTAGCCAGATATAGTTGTCAGAGAACGCGGGTACAGTGATAATACTATTCATATTTAATACTTGAGATTGTTATGAGTTCAGGAACACTTTATATCATTTCTGCCCCATCGGGTGCAGGGAAAACTAGTCTTATTACAAAATTGTTAGAAGGTTTGGATGATGCTGAAATGGCGGTATCCCATACCACGCGTCCTAAGCGCGATGGGGAAATAGATGGTAAGCACTATCATTTTGTAACTGCTGATACATTTTTAGCAGGTATTGGAAATGATGAGTTTTTGGAGCATGCACATGTATTTGCCAATCACTACGGCACGTCGAAAAAATCTGTAGATGATATAACTAGTAAAGGTATCGATGTTATTTTAGAAATAGATTGGCAGGGTGCACAGCAAGTGCGTAAGTTGATGCCAGAAGCTAAATCTATTTTTATCCTTCCACCTTCTAAGGCTGAATTGGAAAGACGCTTACGTGGACGCGGAACAGATACTGATAATGTGATTGATGACCGCTTAGCTCAATCTTGTAACGATATGACGCATTATGATGAGTTTGATTACGTTGTGATTAACGATAACTTTGATAAAGCAATGGGATCCTTAGAAAGTATCTTTCAAGCGAACCGTGTAACGTTGATAAAACAACAGCAAAAAAATCAAGACTTATTGGATGATTTAACCGCTAATTAGTTAAAACATCCAGAAAGGTAGGGGGTGTCTTTTTTATTTACAATTTATTGTATTTAGTCGCTAAACCTTTAGCTTTCTCGACGGGATACTTCTCAGCATTTAGCTTAATTTTTCGATTCGCTGCATCAATCAAATCAACGTCTAACTTATCCGCTAAACGAATCAAATACAAAAAAATGTCGGCCATTTCTAAGCGGACTTCTTCTAAAGTATCAGCAGGTAGATTCTTACTTTGCTCATCTGTCAGCCACTGAAAGTGCTCGACTAATTCAGCGCATTCAACAATCAACGCCATTGAGAAATTCTTGGGTGAATGAAATTGATCCCAGTCGCGTTCTTTGGCGAATTCACGGAGGCGGAGCTTTAAACTTTCGAGTTCAGTAGACATGCTTTATATTAACAAAAAGGCAGAAACTTTATCGTTTTTCGATTACCAGTTACTGCCTTTATTATAAATTTTGTAGGGTTAGCTAACTACAACCTTTAGGTCTGGGTAAACCCGCGACTTTATTCGCAGATTTTATCAAACCACCTTTAGGGAAAAAGCTAAAAATATATTTATTGGAAGAACGATCTTTGCCGAATTCGGCTTGCATTAATTTCATGAATTTTCGAGGTTCTGCGACTTTGTTATTCTCATGAAAGGTTTTACGTGTGAGATTGATAATATCCCAATGTTCTTCAGTCAGCTCATCGATCCCTTCTACTTCAGCTGCAATTTTGACAGCAATTTCTTCAGACCACTCACTTAAATCTTCTAACCAACCTGCTTCACTAAGTTGAATTGTTTTACCTGATACTTCGATTTCCATTATTACCCTTTTATGATATTGATGAAAACTTACGATACAATGCGCGGATGACTGTATTTCATAAATTTCTCGGATTGTTACAACATATTCATTCAGAATCATTTGATTCACAAGATGCCAAAAGAGATATTAACGTTTGGGATAAACGCCCTGCGATTGTTTTAATGATGGTAGCTTTAAGTTTATTGATGCTGCACTACTTTAAGTTTAATACCACATTTTATGCCGCCTTGGATTTATGGTTTTCACAAACCAGTGATAATGCATCGTTGGCAATTAGGGAGCTGCGCCGAGAAACTTTCTTCCCCTTAATGTCTTCAGCTTGGTGGACATTTTGGCATTTGATTACCTTTATTATTATTCCTATTATTACTATTAAGTACATTTTAAAAGAACCTTTGAGTAATTATGGTTTAGGTCTTGGTAAACTAAACGAACATAAAAAATGGTATTTTTTACTGGTAGCTCCGATTTTATGTTTTGTGGTTATTGTGAGTTTTCGCGAAGATTTTACCAATCATTATCCCTTCTATAAACTAGCTCATCGAAGTTGGGCTGATTTGATTGCATGGGAAATTTTGTATCTGTTTCAGTTCTTTTGCGTAGAATTTTTCTTTCGTGGCTTTATTGTTCAAGCATGCCGACCTGCCTTTGGCGTAAACGCGATCTTTATTATGATCGTGCCATACATGATGATTCATCTACCTAAGCCATGGCTAGAAGCTAGCGGTGCGATATTTTTCGGTTTATTTTTGGGCGTGTTAGCGCTGCATACACGATCAATATGGGGTGGGGTTTTAGTACATGTGTCGATTGCACTGAGTATGGATGTTGCAGCATTGCTGCAAACCAAGGGATTGCCACAGCAGTTTTGGCCCTAGTCGGTACTTAATTTGTCATAAAGTATGAGAGTGTCTTTTTTTAAAATAAAACGCATTAATAAACGCTAAAGCTATGGATTTATTTGGTTTCGATCATCAACTCAATATTCTGCCATGTGATGGTGAAGTTTATTACTTTGGTACATTAATTGATGATGCCAAAGCGCAGTCATTGTTATCTGATTTGTTAACAAATATCAGCTGGGAGCATGATGAGTTAGTCATCTACGGTAAGCATATTACTACCAAACGTAAAACTGCTTGGTATGGTGATAGTCAGCTTAAATATTCTTACTCCAATACAACTAGAATAGCGTTACCTTGGGTTCCTGTATTAGCTGAATTAAAAAAGTTAGTTGAACAACAATCGCAGTCGACATTTAATAGCTGTCTGTTGAATCTATATCATGCAGGCGATGAAGGTATGGCTTGGCACAGCGATGATGAAAAAGAATTAGGTGATCAGCCGAATATTGCCTCATTGAGTTTGGGTGCTGAACGTAAGTTTTCATTCAAGCATAAAGGTACTAAAGAAAGTGTTTCTTTGCCTTTAGAAAATGGCAGTTTATTGTTAATGAAAGGTGCAACACAAAGATATTGGCAACATAGTTTGCCAAAAACGACGAAAGTAAAAGAGCCTCGTATAAACCTCACGTTTAGAACTATTCTGGTATAACTTTAAGTATCTAAAAATTAGTATCCGAGTTCTGGGCGAACGGGATTAAGTAAACTATCTTCAGTTATGAAACGTTGCATATTACGAAAGAATAAACCGAGGGTCATTTGAATATACGCATCGCCATCATCCGCAGAGATGTGGGGCGTAATAATGAGGTTTTTTGTATCCCATAATCGTGATGATGCTTCGATAGGCTCAGGATCAAATACATCTAAAATTGCCCCAGCTAGACTACCTTCGTCGAGTTTGTCGCAAAGGGCATCGTAATCCATTATTGCTTCACGTCCAATATTGATGACACCTGCAGATGGTTTCAATAGGTTTAAACGACGTTTATCCATTAAGCCACGCGTTTCTATAGTATCGGGTGCAGAGGTAAGAAGGTAATCAGCCTTAGGTAAAACTTCATCTAGTTGAGCTGTTGTCACGACTTCATCGCAACCATCGACTGGATTACCACTGCGGTTCACGCCGATGACATGAACATCTAATGCCTGTACTTTCTTTGCTGCTGCTCCACCTAAACTCCCAGGACCGATGACTACTAGAGTTTTACCTGCAATCGGTGAAGCGTACAAAGAATCATAGGTGTGAGTGCGTTGATTACCAATTACCGCAGGAATGTGCGAATGCAACATGAGTATAGCCATTAAACCGAATTCCCCCGCTTTCGCGGCGTGAATGCCTTTGTTATTGGTTAGAGTCAGACCTGCTGGCATCCAATCCATTGGGGCCAAATGCTCAACTCCAGAACCTGAACAGTGTATCCACTTTAACTCTGGGGCTACCGCAGCAAGGTTTTCAGTAGGGAAGTTCCATGTAAGTAAAACTTCCGAGTCAGTCATCGACTTATTAAAATTATCTGTATCCCAATCGATAAAAAAATCTAGTTTTCCTGCAAGATCAGGGAAATGAGTAAGTGCATCGTCTAAACGTTCTTTTGTGATAGAAAAAACTTCTTCACCTTCAGGTGTATTTGGGAAAGTGCCGGGTGCCCAGCGATTATTTTTGACGTGAACTTTTATTTTCATGAGTTTCTCGTATGTTTTAGCTTTATAATTTTTTTAATTGATCAATGATCTGTTGGTCGCGCTCATCTTCATTGAGTGCATCACCTGCAAAAAGTATATCCATTACAGCGTCATTTATTTGTTCGAGTGTTTGGAAGTCTTCTGCCTCATCTGCTGAATGCTGAGGGCGTTTAATAATGGTATCGCTTCCATAAGTTGGAATATTATGAGTCGATAATTCTCTAGGTTGAGGTGGCTTGACACCTTTTTGTAAACCCCTAATAAAGCGTCGAATTTGGTGACGATATAAGGCAACGCCTTTGTCTCCTTGGACTAAATTTTCTTTGGTATGATCAGAAATTTTTCCCATACCTTCTACAGCTTCGACATCCCCAGGACTGTTCTGTTTTTCATCGTAACTCCTATCAACCACTTCACCTTGTTCGATCATTTGCATACCTTCAGGAGTGTTGTATTCATGGGGATCAGCGCGTTCGCCGAAATTTCCCCATGCAAAAGCGATACAGTTTTCATCATCTACAGGAACAACCCATCTAGTGAAGGCACTACGCCCAAAGTAACGCTCTTCAGTGCCATCTGCTGCAAATGCAGCTCCAGCTTGAGTGAAATTAGGGAGAATTAATTCGTTTACTCTAACCCAAATATTATCTCCAACTCGACGCGAAGCCGTCCCTAAAATGCGTTGTTTGTCGATATGATAAAACTTGATGAAACCAAGTTTCCCAAAGCCATCTGAAAATTGTGATTGATGTAAAAAAGCGGTATGAACAGGATCTACGATTGCATCTAACACTTGAATCCAATTACAAGCAAATGGCGCAGCGTATGGCGTCATCGTCATGTCAGGAATATCAAAAGTATCGTAAAACGGAAAGTCTGGAGTTTCGTCTGCAGGGCCAAGATAGGCGAATAAAAGACCTTTGAATTCCTTAACAGGATAAGCGCCTAATTTGACGTTTTGTTTTACACGGATACCTGCCTCAGTATCTTCTTCCCCTGGAATCTCTAAAATCGTGCCATCAATATCAAATTGCCAGCCATGGTAACAACATCGAATGCCTCGATCATCACAACGACCATATTCTAAAGAAGCGCGGCGGTGAGGGCATTTTTTATGAACCAAGCCGTACTGACCAGATTTGTCTTGGAAAAGAACTAATTCTTCTCCCATGATTTTAATCAGTTTTGGTTTATCAGACAATTCACTGGTGATATGTACAGGATGCCAATAACGGCGAAGATATTCACCGCAGGGTGTTTTAGGAGCAGTTTGGGTTAACTCAGATAGCGGCTCACCATCCCATGTTTGATCATAGCCGCAATATGCTGAAAAGTTATTCTTGTCGGGTGTTTTAGCTACAGTCATTGAATATTCTCACGCATAAGTCTCTATGAATAAAAATATTATAGTAGAGTTTCTATAGACTTTTTCCGTCAAACAGACTGATTTCTAAAGCATCAGTATCGATATCATCAACGCAGCCAAGATTAACTCGGTAGTGTTCAGGCATTCTAAAGGTCTGTAAAAAAGGATTAATACCACAGGTTTTGCAAAAATAATGATGTGCAACTTTGTTATCGAACTCATACAAGCCTAGGCTATCTGGCTTTTTAAGTTGAAACTTGAATTCATCTGGTGGAATAACAAAGTCAGTCATCACTGCGCCTTTACGAACGCAAATAG
>JBALXO010000095.1:0-7324 GCA_036960615.1 Cocleimonas sp.
TTGTTGAAACAGATATTGATCCAACTCTAACGAGATCTCAGGGTACTAATCCAACTGTATTAGAAGTTGTTATTGGAAGTATCGCAAATGATATCGACGGATACTCACCATCACCAGCAACAATTACCGGTACGGTTTGGTTAGATAATGATAAAGATAATCTAATAGATCCAAATGAAGAGCGTAAAGCTGGTTGGACCTTGAATATTAGAGATACAGCTGGAAACGTAGTAGCAACGACTTTGACTGATAATCAAGGTAATTATTCTGTTACAGGTTTAATACCTGCTGCGTACACGATTGATTTTATCAATACAAATGGAACGTTAATTACAACTCAGTCTACACCAGGACCTTTAGTACCTGGTCAGACAATCGATCTACCATTACCTGTAGATCCTAGTGGTGTGGTTTACGATAGTACAACTCGTGATGCAGTTTTAGGTGTAACACTCCAGCTGGTTAACTCTCAAGGAACGCCTGTTGATACAAGCTGTCTAGC
Organism: Cocleimonas sp.; assembly: GCA_036960615.1. Lineage (GTDB taxonomy): Bacteria > Pseudomonadota > Gammaproteobacteria > Thiotrichales > Thiotrichaceae > Cocleimonas. The sequence continues at coordinate 503 of JBALXO010000095.1, forward strand.
TGAAGGTCAACAAAATCAGATTACAGCTGAAGATGGCCTGTATGCATTTGACGTGTTCCCTGATGCGCATCCAAGTTGTAATAATGGCGAGACATATACAATTAATATTGTTTCCACACCAGCCGCCTATGAAGAAGTAAGTACTGTTATTCCAGCACAATCAACGGTTTATGATAGTGATCCAAATGAAACAAGTTGTACTCTTGATGTCATTCCTACTAGTGGTAGTTGTGAAATTCAAGGTCAACCTGATGCGCCAGAAGGTAATGAAGATACCACTTACTTCATGGATTTCACTTTGAGATCAGGCGATAGTAATGTGATATTTAACCATATCCCATTAGATCCTGTGATCACGACTCTTCCTGATACGGTGCTGTTAACTAAATCAGTGAATAAGAGAGAAGTTAGTGTTGGTGATCAGCTTTATTACACGATAGGAGCGGAAAATATTTCAGCTAATCCAATTGCAGTAGATATTCGAGACGACTTACCTAGAGGCTTTAAGTTTGCTTCAAGTGCTGCGAAGCTTACTAGAGCAGGTGCTGATAATAATTTGGGGACTTCTGATGATGTTGTTTCAAGAATTACTCCAACGGGTAATGATCCAATTACTTTCGAATCATTGACCTTACAGGGTAGTGAGAAGATAAAGATAGGTTATATCCTAAAAGTTGGTACATCGGCACAAACAGGTGAAGCTGTTAATACAGCACAAGCTCTTGGAGCAGGTACTAACGTTACCGTTAGTAATATCGCTACAGCAACAGTAAATGTAGTTGCTGATAGTGTACTAAATCAATCTACCTTAATCGGTAAAGTGTTCCACGACCGTGATAGTGATGGTTACCAAGATCCAGCAAATGTTACAGGGCTAACTGTAAAGAGTGATTACTTTGGCTGGAACAGCCTGCACCTAGGTGGACTTAATGGTCGCGTGAGTGTGTTGGATGACCCTAGCAAGTATCGCAAGATCGTTCGTATGCCAGTTAGCGTTAAGAATGACTTCAAGGTAACCACTAGAGAAGGCACCATCGTTACCGTTGATAATAAGGGACAAGTATTTGAATCTCATGTGGGTGCAAAAGCTAAAGGCTTAACTGGTCAAAATATTCAAGTAACTACTCGCAAGATCAAAGCCGTTCCGACTCCGACCAAGCTAGCACACATGCGTGTACCTGCTAAAAAGATGGATGTACTTGAAATAACGATTAATAATCTTGGTATTCAGGAAGAAGGAATACCTGGTGTTAGATTAGCAACAGTTGAAGGTTTGCTGATAGAGACTGATGGCTATGGTCGTTATCATATTCCTGATGTTGATGGTGGACGTCGCAATATGGGCCAGAACCTTATTCTTAAAGTTGATCCTGTAACTCTACCTGAAGGTGCACGCTTTACTACAGAGAATCCGCGTGTGTTGCGCATCACAAATGCAGCGCTGAATAAGATTAACTTTGGTATTAAGTTGCCGGTTCAGCAAGCTCCAAAACGTCATATTAAGCAAGGTGCTAAGTATGAAAAGCAGACACGTAAGAAGACTGTATCTCGTCAAGTACCGGTATATAAAACGGTCAAGGTGAATCTAGGGTCTATCTTCTTTGATAAAGATAAGCATCATATCCGTGCCGATCAAAGAGGCAATATGGATCTACTTGTAGACAGTATTGAAAAGCACCGAAAGGGGCATATTACTATCGATGCACATACGGATTCACGACACACTGCAAAATATAATATTGTACTGGCTGAGAGACGCGCGCAAACCATTCGCCGTGAATTACAGAAAAGGCTTGGTTCCGCATTAATGCGTCATGTGAAGGTTGAAGTCGATAAAAGTGCCTATCAAGAGATACGGCACAATGATACTCAAGCTATTGACTATAAAGAACTTAACTAATTGTTAAGGCTGGTTTTTATGACAATAAAAGCCAGCTAAAAATAAAAATAAGAAATTAAATAAAATAATACAAAAAAGATATACAGGTTCTATAAATGAAAGATAAATCATCATTAAGTACTCCGAATCAAGCTTCGATGATCGCTAGACGAAGAAAGCCGCTTATTAGTGCAGCATTCATCGGTTTAGCTTTGAGTAGTGTGAGTGTTGTAGCTCATGCAGCAGATTCAGATCATCAGGTTAAACCAGCGTTTACTCTAAGCGTGGTTAATCATGGCGAAGGAAGCAATCGCTCAGATAATATGAGTGAGCCTAAACGTCAGGATAACCGTCGTACAGATATCAGCATCACTAAACAAATGCAAGTGGATACTAAGACGGTCACTGAAGAAGTATCTGAGACTGTTAATGTTAAAGTGAGCGATGCTGTTCAACGCAGTGTTCGTCTTAAAGATGGCGGTGTAATCTGGGTTAGTAAAGACCCTGCATCGTTAACGCCTGTTTTGAATGTAACTGCTCCACAATCGGTAAAAGTACGCTCAGGCGAGTTTGAGACGCCAATGAGTTTTGAAATCAATACTAACTACGCTGCTTTCATTGATAAGTGGGAACTACAAGTATTCCATAGCAATGATCAACAACAAAAAAAGCCTTTGGCTACTTTTATGGGACGATCATTAGAAAATGGTCATACGCTCAAATGGAACGGTTCTAATTCTAAAGGCAGAACTTTAGAAGCAGGCGATCAGCTTAGCTATATTCTTAAAGTAGAAGATAAAGAAGGTCACATCGATAGAACTGGCCTTAGAGATATAAGTTTAGTAGGTCCTAACAGAAATATTTTAGATTCTGATGAAGGAAGCAAGTTGCTGAGCCGTTTTGAAAATAATGTTCAGCTACAAACGATTCCTATTCGTGGATCACGCGTCAGAATTTTCGGACGTGATATTCCTACAGGAAACAGGATTGAGATCGATGATGAAAATATTAGTCTGGTCGAAAATAAATTTGTTATTGAAAAACTATTACCTGAAGGCAAACACAGCTTTGGTATTGGAATTACAGATAACAATCTAGACACCTATGAAAAAACACTCGATGTAGACTTAAAGAGTGATTATATGTTCATGGTAGGTCTTGCTGACATTACCGTGGGTAAGGGTAAAGTCAGTGCTAATCTTGAAACTTTAGCTGATGGTGATAAACACCTTGATGGAGATTTATTTGTTGATGGTCGTTTAGCGTTTTACCTAAAAGGCAAAGTGAAAGGTAAATACCTAGTAACTGCCCAAATGGATACGGGAACTGCTGAGATTGATGAACTCTTCGATGATATTCATAAGAAAGATGCTCGTAGTGTATTCCGCCGTTTAGATCCAGATAAGTATTACCCTGTATACGGTGACGACTCAACAATTGTCGATGATACCAACAGCCAAGGAAAAATCTATCTTCGGGTTGAAAGAGATAAATCAGTAGCACTTTGGGGTAATTATAATACCGATATTACGGGAACCGAGCTTAGCTCATTCAACCGAAGTCTTTATGGTGCAAAACTTGACCATAGAAGCACAAAAACAACCTCAGATGGTGATCATAAGGTTGATCTAACCGTATTCGCCTCAGAAGCGCAGAGTGCCTTTAGGCATAACGAATTCAAAGGCACAGGCGGAAGTCTCTATTACTTAAAAGATACTGATATTGTCGATGGTTCTGAAAAAGTTTGGATTGAGATACGCCAAAGCAATGGTGAACGTGTTATTGAGAAAGTTGTGCTTGAAGAAGGGCGTGATTACCAAATAGACGATTTCCAAGGCCGAATTATCTTAAACCGACCTTTGTTACAAATTGCAGAGCAGTCGTATCCTTCATTGATTAAAGATACGCCGCTTGATGGTGATCAAGTCTATTTGATTGCTGATTATGAATACGTACCAGACGATTTTGATAGCAACAAAGCCAGTTATGGCGGTCGCGGTAAAGTGTGGTTAAACGATCACTTTGCAGTCGGTGGTACTTACGCACATGAAGATCGGCTTGATGATGACTACGAGCTTAAAGGGCTTGATTTCACTTATAAAAAGAACAAAGGCACCTACATAAAAGCTGAATATGCTGAAAGCGAATCAAATCAAACGCAAGGCAGCTTTGGTTCTAGTGACGGTGGTTTAAACTTTAATCCATTCAAAAGCAATACACCAGGACAAGACTTGAGCGGATCTGCATATAGCCTTGAAGCACGCGTTGATCTAGAAGATATAACTTCTTTAAGTGGTTCTATTGGTGCTTGGTTTAAAGAGCGAGATGCAGATTTCTCCACCGCAAATTTAGATACCGGTAGTAAAACTACTGATATCGGTGTAGAAGCAATTGTTGAAGTTAACGACAAAGTAGATGTCTCAGTTAGAGCGACTCAGCTTGAAAAAGAAGAGTTAAGCAAAGAGACCACAGCTAGTGTACAAGCCGATGTAAAGGTTAGTGACAAGGTTACCATCAGTGGTGAGCTTAAATACGTTAAAGAAGACGATTTAAGTGCTACAGCGAATACCATTGACTCTACTGATGGTGAAGCCACCTTAGGTGCATTTAAAGTCGGTTATGATTTAAATAAAGACATTAATTTATACACCATAGCGCAGGGTACGATTGATAGAAAAGGCGCTTACGAAACCAATAATTTATTAACGTTAGGTATTAAAGCGGCAATTAATAGCAAGCTTGATCTAAGAGGTGAACTCAGCAGCGGTAATCGTGGAGACGCTGTTACTGTCGGCGCAGACTACCGTGCAACTGATTCTTACAGCTTGTACAGTAATTTTACGCTATCTACTGATCGTACTGATGATAACAAGCGAACCTTTACGGTTGGCCAACGAAAGACTGTTAGCGATCAACTATCAGTGTATACAGAGCATCAGTTTACACATGAAACGATTCAATCAGGCGTAGGACATGCATTTGGTCTTGATTATAAGCTCAGCAAAGAGCTGGTAGCTAATTTCTCAGTGCAAAAAGCCCGTTTAGACAAGGTCGAAAGTGGTTTGACAGACCGTGAGGCCTTCTCAGTTGGCTTAAGTTACAAAGAAGACAACGTTGATGCGAGTACACGTCTAGAATTTAGACGAGATAAAGGTACTAATGCTGGTTCTGATGAAGATACGGAACAGTGGGTAACGACCAATAAAGTTAATTATCGCCTAAATCCATCGTTACGCTTACAGGGTAAGTTAAATTACTCTCAAACCGAAGATCAGCGAAGTAATATAAGAGATGCAGAGTTCACTGAAGTCGGATTAGGCTTTGCCTACAGACCGGTTAATCATGATCGATTGAATATACTCGGCAGACTGACTTACTTATATGACCTGCAACCATTGTCTCAAAGTACCAATGTGGACGAGAGATCATTGATTGCAAGCTTAGAAACGAGCTATCAACTCAACCAGAAATGGGAAATTGGAGGAAAACTAGCACATAAACTTAGCGAAATCCGAGAGGATCGTGATGCAGGAGATTGGAGTGAAAATGACGCAACCTTAGCTGCTGCTAGAGTCCGTTATCACTTGACTCATAAATGGGATGCTACAGCGCAATACCATTGGATGAACTCAGATGAATCAGGAGACTTACAGCACGGCGCACTGCTATCAATTGATCGACATATAGGTAAAAACCTGAAGATCGGTATAGGCTATAACTTTACTGACTTTGATGATGATTTAAGCAGCAATAGCGGCACTGCCGAAGGCTGGTTCATCAACCTGGTCGGTAAGTACTAAGCTATGTAATAGCAACGTTTAGTACAAGGTTGCTTACAGACTCGAACACTCTTTGGGTCCTTAACAAGTGCTTACTTCGATAGCGTGAAGACAATACAGATGCGTACTGCATCCCCTGACTTTCTTTTATAAGGAAAGGGAGTTAGGTGGATTAGAGCATGTTGAATAAGTAAATGCCGAGTAAAACAAGCAAAAAGCTAGGGGGTGTCTTTTAAATCCTATTACTAACGATTATTGACATGATATTGACTTAATTCAGTATTGATTTGGCGAAAACGTATTCATTATTTCTCAGCTTTACTATGCTAAGAGATAATCATGGATAATTTTTCAAATTAAATCAAAGAATCATATTATGACAATAATTAGTAAAAAACCTACTTTAGGCATACTTGGTATTGGCCATTTAGCGACTTATACAGTCACTGGTTTACGTCATTCTGAGGATAATAGGCGAATTATTCTCAGTCCAAGAAATGCTGAGCGGTCAAAAGTTTTAGCCCAGCAGTTTAATTGTGAAATTGCCGACAGCAATCAAGCAGTGATTGATCAGTCCGATATCATTTTATTGGCTGTTAGACCGTTTCAATTGAATGATTTACTTTCATCGTTGCATTTCCCTAAAGATAAAGTTGTGATTTCAGCTGCGGCTGGCGTTAGCTTATCGCAATTAAGAGAAAAGGCAGATCTACCCGAAAAATTAGCCTTAATTCTTCCTGGTGTTTCTGCAGAAAATGCTAAAGGTTTTGTGCCGATATATCCTAATTTTACCGAGGTCAAAGCATTATCTGATTCATTGGGTAAAACGATAGAGTTTGAGAAGGAATCTCAATTTGATGAAGCCGCAACAATGGCTTGTCTAAATGGGTGGATGTATCGTTTCTTTGATGAGCAAGTAAACTGGCTAAAAGCTCAAGGTATTGATGCTGTGAATGCAAGAGAGATCGTGTTACAAAATACAATAGGTTCAGCTCATTATGCTTTAGGACGCCCACAACATAGCTTATTAGAGTTGACAAGCGAGATTGCAAAAGAGGGTACTTACACTAAAGCGGGTATCGATCACTTAGAAGCTAATCAAGCGTTTGCAAAATGGAGTGATGCCTTGGATATGATTAAACAAAAATTGAATTCTAGTGATGA
>JBALXO010000095.1:7424-11157 GCA_036960615.1 Cocleimonas sp.
ATCAAAAAAGAATTGTTAAGGCCTATATTAATAAAACATTCAGTATTCATAGGTTATATTTCTATAGATAGTTATACAGATCCCGACTACTCTATTTAATGTTTATTTTAAAAAAATTATAAGATATGCAAAATTCTGCTTACAAATATTAAAATTAATAAACAGCAAAATATAGTGAGTAAATAATAGTTACTCAAAAATAAGATAAATTATCTATGTCATTTATAGCAAAAATTAAATACTCAGATATTCGAAATATAAAGAACAATAATATTGTTTTGAAATTGTTCTTTATCATCATGATATTAAATTTAATTACTCCAGCTATTGCTGAACAACGCACAATAATCAATTCAGGGTTTGAGGATGTTTCTTTAATTCCCGGTGGTGTTAGTACTTTTCGAATTACCTCGGATGCTAATATTCCTGGCTGGAATTCTACTTCTGGCAATATAGAAGTATGGAGAGATGGTTTTTTAGCTAAATCTGCCTCTGCGGGAACATACTTCATCGAGTTGAACCCAAATGTACCTATTGGTTTGTATCAAGAGGTTTGCTTGGTTAATGGTGAATCTTTATCATGGACATTCGATCACGCTGCTAGAACCGGTGGTGCATCTCCTCAAACTGTAAACTATGAAGTCGCTGATTTGTCAGGAAATCTAGTTCAGACATTGGATACAAGCTCAGTTTCCCCTAATGCTAACAACGCTTTGAATGATTGGAGTACTGTTTCTAACTCAGTTACTTATACAGGACCCACGGGTATTCAAAGACTTCAGTTTCGTTCTACTAATGCGGGAAGTGTAGGTAATTTTCTTGATGATATTCAGATTACATTAGTACCTCAATTAGCATTCAATCCGATTAATACCAGCTCAGCTGAAAATAGTACAGTAGGGCTACCAGCTGTTTTTGTTACTGGTGAAGTTCCAAGTGTCATTACCGTTAATTTAAGTATTGATCCGGCAAGTACAGCAACTATAGGTTCTGACTACAATTTAGTCAGCAGCAGCATAACCATTCCAGCAGGTACTTATGATGGAGTAAGTGCCTCTTCAGAATTTTTTATCCCCATTACTGTTTTTGAAGATGCTGAATTGGGTGAGCCAGATGAAACGATATTGATTAATCTTGACTCAGGAACTGCAGCTAACCCTTTATTTAACCCCATCATTCTTGGAGGTGCCTGTGAGGATTCAGGGACACCACAGATTCAACATACGATTATTGATCCTGTAACGGATCTTAAAATAACCAAAACAGTAAATGATGCGACTCCAAATATTGGAGATACCGTTACTTTTAGCCTTTTAGTAGAAAATCTAGGGCCCAATACAGCTACTGATATTTTGGTAACTGATGTAGTTCCTGCTGGTTTTACCTATGTGACGAATAGCATGACAGGTATACCTTCTCCAGTTACTGGAATCACGGCAAACCAGTCTAGTCCTGATTCAGCTTCAGGATTAACATGGACTATTGATTCTCTAACTGTTTTACCAACAGCTGCTTCGAGCATTACATTAACTTTTCAGGTAGAAGTAGATGCGCCTTAATTTTGACTATGGATAAACGAAAACAACGCATTACTATAAAGTGCCAAAAAGGAGGGGGTGTCTTTTTAACTTACTTTATAGCTTGTTTCGACACTTCTCGATATTTCCTTGGATTGTATTCTATTGCCTTCTTGATGCCTAGGCAGTGAAAATCTGTTGTATGTTTTCACGTAATTACTAGAATTCCAGTAAGGGTATTATGGTATTTATCTCATCATAAGCTTGTTAAAAAGCTATTTTAATTAAAACCAATCAGAAAAGTGAACACTCACTCGTTTTTCAGCACAATATGTCTTAAACTATCTTAATCAAGAATTAGGAGATGACCTCAATGTATAACGCACCAATTAAAGACATGCAGTTTATATTAAACGAACTGATTGATATGGATGCCCTCGCGGCACATCCAGGCTTTGAGGACGTCAGTTCTGACTTAGTTGAAACTATCTTGGTAGAAGCAGGGAAGGTCGCCTCAGACGTTTTTGCGCCATTGAATAAAATTGGTGATCAGCAAGGTTCTCATCTAAAAGACGGCAAAGTCGTCGTACCTGAAGGTTTTACCGAAGCGTTTAAACTATTTAGCGAAAGCGGCTGGATGAGTATCAACCAACCTACCGAGTTTGGTGGCCAAGGTCTCCCTTATTTAGTAGATTGCGCCGTATCTGAAATGTGGCACGCCTCAAATATGGCCATTACTTTGTGTCCTTTGCTTACCAATGGCGCAGTTGAAGCCATTTACGCACACGCTTCTGACGAATTAAAAACCACCTATTTATCGAATATGATTGAAGGTAAATGGACTGGCACGATGAATCTCACTGAGCCACAAGCGGGTTCGGATTTAGCGGCAGTTCGAACTAAAGCTACCCCTGATGGCGATCAATACCGTATTAAAGGCCAAAAGATTTACATTACATGGGGCGACCATGAGATGACGGAAAACATCGTGCATCTTGTACTAGCACGCCTACCAGATGCGCCTGAAGGAGTTAAAGGAATCTCATTATTCTTAGTACCTAAATATCTACTCAACGAAGATGGCAGCATTGGCGAACGTAATGACCTTAAACCTGTTTCGCTAGAACACAAAATGGGTATCCACGCGAGTCCAACTTGTGTCATGAGTTTTGGTGATAACGACGGTGCAATTGGTTATTTGGTCGGTGAAGAAAACAACGGCTTAGCCTGCATGTTTACTATGATGAATTTGGCGCGTTTGGCTGTTGGCATGGAAGGCGTTGGACTTTGTGAAGGTGCTTATCAAAAAGCAGTCGCTTATGCTAAAGAGCGCAAGCAAGGTTACGCTGCTGGTCATGAAGGTCGCGTTTCTATTATTGAACATGCTGATGTTAGACGTATGCTAATGCAAATGCGTGCTTTCACTGAAGCTTCACGTGCCTTAGGTTATACCGCTGCCGTAGCGCATGATAATGCACACAATTCACCTGATGAAGCAGAAAGAACCAAACAACAAGCACGCGTTGATTTATTTATTCCAATCGTTAAAGGCTGGTTCACTGAAATCGCTCAAGAAGTGACCTCGTTAGCGGTACAAGTACATGGTGGTATGGGCTTTATCGAAGAGACAGGTATTGCGCAATATATGCGTGATGCACGAATTACAACCATTTACGAGGGTACAACTGGCATTCAAGGCTTAGATTTAATGGGTCGTAAATTAATGCGTGATAAAGGCGCAGGAATGCATGATTTATTAGGCGAGCTAAAAGACTTCAATACTGAATTACAAGCACAAGATGATGCTGCTTTTGGCAGTATGAAAGTACAATTTAGTTCTGCTTTAGATGCCTCACTTGAAGCGACAGATTGGGTCTTGGTAAATGCTAGAACTGACCCAAATGTAGCATCATCAGCAGGTACGAATATGCTAATGATGATGGGTACAACATTGGGAGGCTGGATGCTAGCGAAGAGCGCCGTAATTGCACAAAATCACTTAAACAATGGCGATGACAGTGTAAATGATGAGTTTTATCGCAATAAAATAGTAGTCGCACAGTTTTATGCCGAGCAGATTTTACCTCGCAGTTTAGCCTATGCAACTGCAGTGACTTCAGGTCATGAAGCAGTAATGGGCCTCGCTACGGATTCGTTTTAGTTGCAGTTGTAAGTATTGAAACTAAGATTATAACTATGACTGACAGCAGTAATAA
>JBALXO010000095.1:11257-13575 GCA_036960615.1 Cocleimonas sp.
TAAAGTACTACCCAATTACAAGGCAAAATGATCAGAAAACCCCTGATAAATTGATATAAAAAGACACCCCCCACCTTTTTGCCTATTCTTCCATCACATCCTTCATTTGAGATTCACCATGTCGCATCCTTCATTAGCCAAACAGCTCTTAAATCGCAAACACTGGGTGTTTGATATGGATGGCACCCTAACGATTGCCCAGCATGACTTTGACGCGATACGAGATGAATTAGGTCTGCCTGATAACTTGCCGATTTTAGAGTCTCTAGCTGCAATGCCTGCAGCAGAATCAATGCTCATTCATAAACGCTTAGATGAAATTGAGTTAGAGATTGCCGCAGAATCAATAGCTGCTGAAGGTGCAGGGTTACTTTTAGAAACACTCTTAAGTAATGGTGCAAACATTGGAATTTTGACACGTAATAATAAAATTAATATTGAAGTTACTTTAAAAGCCGCGGGGCTTAATAGCTTTTTTACTAATAACAACTTACTTAGTCGTGATTGCGCACGACCAAAACCCGCACCGGATGGTATTTTGCAATTACTAAACGGATGGAATGCGCCAGCAAATGATTCGGTTATGGTAGGCGACCATTTGCATGATTTATTATCGGGCAGGGCAGCGGGGAGTAAAACGCTTTACGTTGATCCGCAGGGCGAGTTTGTTTTTAAAGATGACGCTGATGTATGTATTCATCAACTTACCGAGTTACTTGCTTAGCTTGTTTAAATTATTCAGAATAAGATACTCATCGGTGACATTCATAAGTTAAATTGAGTATTTAAATAATTCTGTAATTTTTGGTACCTATTAAAAATTGTTCTTTGTAGCTATCTGTATCGACTTCTTTCGGGTTATTATTCGTTAATAATTATTTATAAAGTCGTTTTAAAAACCATACACAAAGGAGTATCAAATTGAGTAATATTATTGATGGTAAAGCATTTTCTGCAACTCTAAGAGAAGGTCTTGCAAAGAAAGTAACGGTATTAAAAGATAAGCATAATATTACTCCAGGTTTGGCTGTAATTTTGGTCGGTGAAGATCCAGCAAGTCAGGTTTACGTTCGTAGCAAAGGCAAGCAAACAGCTGAAGCAGGGATGAATTCATACGAGCATAAATTAGATACATCAACCTCGCAGGAAGACTTGCTCGCGCTAATCGACAAACTCAATAACGATTCGGACGTGCATGGCATTTTAGTGCAATTACCATTACCTAAGCATATTGATGAATTTAAAGTGATTAACTCAGTTGCAGTTGAAAAAGACGTTGATGGTTTTCATCTATCAAACGTTGGTTTGTTGTCAACTGGTGGCAAAGGTATCGTGCCTTGTACGCCATTAGGCTCAACCATGTTACTAAAAGATCATCTAGGCAATCTTTCAGGCAAGAAAGCTATCGTTATAGGTCGTTCAAACATCGTAGGTAAGCCGATGTTAGCGTTATTGCTAAAAGAAAGCTGTACCGTAACAATTGCGCATTCTCGTACTCAGAACCTTGAAGAAGAATGTCGCCAAGCAGATATCGTAGTTGCTGCTGTAGGTATTCCAGAAATGGTAAAAGGCGACTGGATTAAGCCAGGTGCAACCGTGATTGATGTAGGTATTAACCGCATCGAGAAAGAAGACGGTGGAACTAGATTAGTAGGTGATGTTGATTTTGCTAGTGCAAGTGAAGTGGCTGGCGCAATTACGCCTGTACCAGGTGGTGTTGGTCCAATGACAATAGCTTGTTTATTGCACAATGCTGTTCAACAAGCGTGTCGTATCAACGGTATTGAGATGGATGATTTAGCTTAAATTTTAATAATTTCACAAGAGGGTGAGGAATCTTTAATTTTTGAGGACTCCTCACTCTTTATTATTTGTACCGCATGACTTAACTGTTTATTTTTGATATCAGCCCGTCATTGGCAAGTTTTGTTCTCTCCATGATGTAAACCCACCTTGTAATACAGCTATATTTTTCAGTCCTAACGAACGTAATTTTAACCACATAGAATCAGTGTAAGAACTGTTTAAGTCTTCATAGATTACTATTTGGGTGTTTTCGTCAAATCCCCATTCTCCAAGTTTATCTATCATCTCTATAGGTTCAGATGACGAATAGCTGCAAACATTTGAATTTTTAGTATCAAAGCAAGCAGCATCTAAACAGCAATAATAAGCACTAGGAATATGGCTTTGTATATAATTTCTGTAACCATTACTGTTATTCAGTAATGTGTTCCTACAGTCTAATATTAGCCAGTTGGGTGTATGTAGATTATCAGCCAAAGTAGCTGGTGTAATAATGGTATTGTATTTCACTT
>JBALXO010000096.1:0-13481 GCA_036960615.1 Cocleimonas sp.
ACCGTCCCACCTTCTGTTTAACAACAATGAATTTAAAGTGGTGTTTAAGGAATTGTTGAAGGCTGGAAGTTTGATTGCAGCTTAATGCTATATATAAGTATAAAAGACACTCCCTACTTTTATTCAGTTTTCAAATTCATTCTAAAAGTCTAGCTTCGTTCAGCTTGATGTTTTTAACTAGTGATAGTGCTACTACCAAAGCTTTAAATAAATTTTTCGTTCTAATTAGTAAAACATGCTCACCAGAAACCATTAACATAGAAATTTGTTTTGATAGGAGGAGATGTAACCGTTAAACGGTCTCTCTGAAAACTTACTTCCTAGAACTTAATTAATTTCTGATGAACAATAAGGTACTTTAAAATAAGTATTTGCTTAGTTTAACTTTAAGCAAATACTTATTAAAAAAGCTATATCAAGGCTTAATGTATACATAACCCTGCTGTTGTAATTTGGCAACTTCCGCAACACCACTGGGTACAATATCTGCCTTATCTACATTGTATAAGTGATCATTAACATCAACCTTGCGACCTCTAACTGTATTTGCACAAACTTGAAAACCAACGCCTTGGCCTTTTAAGTTGTCTATCACAGCCGTCATTTTGTCAGTAGCATTTGCATGCTTAAACTTAGGAACTGCTGTTAATGCCTCTGGCTCAATTAACATTGCTAATCCATTTCCATGCAATACTATTTTCAATTCCAAGTTCTCTGCACCTACTGCATTGATATGGTTTTGAACATTTCTTAATGCGCCTGCTTGTTTCTTAGGGTTATCATAATTGATGTGGTAGACAACTTTTTGCTTTCCGTAGCCTTTGTCTTCTGCTGTAGCAATATTGCTTACAGTACCAAAAGCTATAATTAGCATGGCAGCTAAACTTCCTAGTAATTTTTTCATGGTGCTCTCCTTAGAATGATTTTTGTTAATAATAGCGCCTCGAGGTAATTTACAATTAAATAACCAGAGGAGATTTAGTATTGAAACTTATGACGGTATTTACAATATGGATGACTACTAAGGAGACCTAGGGTTTCTACTATGTTCTAAACTTACATTACTTGTTAAGTTTTACTTGTTATCAAACCTGACTGGATTGTCATTTTTACTAGTTCTATTGATGATTTGGAGCCTGTTTTTTTCAATAAGTTCGCCCTGTGCAATTCAATTGTTTTGGGGCTTATTTTTAAAAGACGAGCCATCTCTTTATTCGATTCACCTTGTACAAGTAACTTTAATACCTCTCTTTCTCGTGGACTAATATCAGAAAACCTATCTTGGAGAATTTCTATTTTTTTATCAGAGCGGTTTTCCGTATTTGCCAATGACATTTCATTGCCAATCCAAAATGTTAGTAAATGCAGTATCCTTTTATGAACCTCAGTCGGAAGTAGGTTTTGATCTGATGGATTATCGTCGGTATTCTCTTCAACGTTACCTTGTACTGTCTTAAAGGTTATAAACTCAAACAGACATTGATAGTTATTATCTATATTTACTGGGCAGGCAATATAGGATTTCCATTGATCTGAAGTGAAATGAGTCTGTAAGGTATTTTCTGAAATTGCTAAATTAGCCGTTTCTGCAGATAATGGTACGTCCACGGCTTGCCCTTCTGGACTTACTGTAGAAAATTCAAATTGCTTTTTACCCTGATCCCAATAAGACAATAATGCTCTATTAGCACCCAAATATTGTCTCGCCATATCTAAAAGAGATTGTAACTTTTGCTCACGAGATAGGTCGTGTCTACTCGCTGTTATATAAAGATTCTGTAATGCATCACAAGCATCATGCATATTTTCTTCGATTGCAATTCTGCTTTCTATATCTTCATTTAAGGATTGGTTTATCTTTAAAAGATCGTCGATTCTTTGTTTAACGGTATCTTCTAAAATATTTTGTTGTTGATGCAAACTCTGTTGAGTCATATTGAGTCGATTGTTGACTTTAAACATTCTTATCATTGTCACAAGACTTAATAAAAGCAAAACAAAGGTAACCATTAGCCAAACCTTATAGGCACTCCAAAAATCCCCCCATGTGAGAGTGCTCGTCGGGTAGGGTTCTATTTGAAGTGTCTTAAACAATTCATGAACACGATTGTAATTCAAAGGAATTGTCCAGCCTGCGCCTCCTGAGATTATATTTGCCGGATGGTCATTCGGCATTTGTAATAGCGTTAATACAACTTGCTTTGAAAGATTGGAGTTTGTTGAAGGCAATCTAGCTAATGGCCATTCTGGATAAAGCTCAGTGCTGTGTTTATATGGAAAACTATTATTTTTATATTCATTTAATATTTGTAAATTTCCAATATCAAACCCTGTGTTTTGCATTTTCTCCAAAACACCTGCTCGGACTATTCCTGCATCTGCATTGCCTGACACTACAGCTTTTACAATGTCTGCATGAGGAAAACCAAGCCACTTTATTTGAGTATCATTTCCAATATCTATTTGCTGAGTAAGGAATTCTTTTTGCGCAAGCTGGTATCCACCAAATGCATCTTTACTGACCGCTGCTAGGATTTTACCTCTGAGATCACTTAAGCTTTGAATACCGCTATCAGTACGGCTGAAAATCACCGAACTCATTTTTGTAAGCACTTGATCTTCATAGCGCTTTTGATAGGTAACCAATCTTGTAGCGCCAGCTTTTACCGCGAGTTGAACGTAATGACCGGGATTAGTGAGTAAAAAATCTAGCGCTCCTTTATTAATTTCGTGCTGAAATTCTTCATGAGTGAGTGCTTTAAGGTTAAATCGGTATTGTGGGATTTTTTCAGAGAGGAATTCAGCTGTTGGTTGCCAACGCTTTATTGCTTGTTGCTTGCCATCGTAAGCTAGTACACCAATGGTTTTAAGTTTTTCATCAGCCTTAACAGGAAATAAGAAGATGAAAAATAAACAAATAAAAATCCAACTCAAAAAACATGAGAAATTAGCGAAAGTAGATCTATTAAATAACATATAAGTAAATACTAGATGCATATAAGTAAAACAACAACAAAAAAGATATCCTCCTACTTTCAGCCTGTTTTAGTCTGTTTTACTCTGTTACTCATAGCCTATTCGCTAATTCCATCGCCTCACTAATCGCGATTTCCACATTGCGTGGCGTCACGCAGTCACCAATATGAAAAACTTCGCGTGTGTCAGTTTCGACCAAGCCACTTAAGCTTTCATTCACTCGGCAGCCCTGCCAGTCAACTATCAAATCGATATCTTCGTGGTAAGTTTTGCGCTCGTCATAAACATTTCGGCTTTGCAGTCGTTTATTCTCGATGCTTATCACGGTTTGGGCTGGGGTGAAAACGCAACCCTCTTCTCCTAAACGCATATACCATGCAGTTCTATTAGTCGGATCAATATCAGCACCCACGGCAATATCGCTGCTTATCATTTCGACCGCGATGCCTTTTTTAAGTAGAAGCTCGGCTGCGGCAAATCCTGCCTGACCGCGTCCTTCGTTAATGACAATAGCCTTTTTGGCATTGACCGGATTACCACGCAGTAGATAATGCGGTGTAATTGTGGGGATGCCATGTTTACCTGCAATTGTTGCAGCGTTATCAATCGACCCCGTTGCATTGATAATGCAATCGACATCCAGTGCTTCGATATCAGCAATACTCATACTCTGATTTAAATGTACTTCAACACATAGGCGTTTTAACTCACTTATCCGCCAGCGAATAATATTACCGAGTTCACCCATTGATGGTGCTGCAGCCCATAGAGACAGTTGTCCACCGAGTCTTTTATCCTGTTCATATAATTGCACTGTATGGCCACGCTCAGCGGCGATACGTGCAGCTTCGAGACCTGCCGGCCCACCACCGATAACAGCTATGTTTTTTGGACGGACCGCTGGCATTGTCACAATCCCAGGTTTAGAGACTGCGGCGTTATGCATACAGTTAATTGGCTTGCCGATATAACGATTAGCTATGCAGGTGTTAGCACCAACACAGGGACGAATTTGTTTTATCTCATTACGTTTAATTTTTGCAACAAGTTCAGGATCGCAAATATTAGCTCGAGTCATGCCCACCATGTCGGCCTGTTTGTCGGCGATTATACGCTCCGCATGAAATGGATCGGTGATACGGCCGACTGCAAAAACTGGTATAGAGACAACCGCTCGAATGGATTCTGCTAAATGGACGAAGGTACCGTGTTTGGCGGGAGTTGGTGCCCAGTGTTTGGCTCTGCCAGTATGTGTAAGATTTGTATGAGCGATGATATTGAGATAATCGATATGGCCTGTGTCAGCAATACGTTTTGCGATAACTTTCATATCCGCGAGGGTGAGACCGCCAGGTTCTAGTTCATCTCCTGGGATACGCAAGCCGAGAATTTTTTCAGGACCCATTGCTTTACGCACTGCTTCCAGTAGCTCAAGTACAAAACGCATGCGGTTTTCTAGTGATCCGCCGTAATGATCCTGTCGATGATTACTCAGTGGCGAGAGGAAAGCCTGAGGCAAAAAGCCAAATGCACCAAGTATTTCAACGCCATCCATATTGCCTTCAGACGCACGTTTAGCGCCATCTGCAAATGCATTGATCACTTCTTTGATTTCAACCACTGTCATTTCGTGAGAAATATTGCCATTAGTTTCTGTACGCATTGCCGAAGCCGACCAGCTTGCCCGACCTGGTTGATTGATCAAAACCGTTCCCGCGCTATGCGCCAATTGCGCGAGTATGCAACCACCCTCGGCGTGCACTGCTTCACTAAGCTTTTGATAACCCGGCACGATGCTATCGTCGAGATTCCATAGGACATCGTTACCTGCACCGAGCAAACCTGATTCGTGCACGGGAGTACCACCGGTTATTTGTAAACCAACGCCACTTCGAGCATATTGACGATGATAAGCAATGTACTTTTCACCGGGCATATTATTCTCTGCAAAGCCAGGGACATGTGCAGAAATGAGGATGCGGTTTCGAACTTCGGTTTTCCCGATTTTGAGCGGAGAAAGTAGGTTTGGAAACTGGTTCATGGTCAAATATCCTCTTGCAAAACCTTATTTAAAAACTGGAAGGTTAATTAACATGTCCTATTATTCTTCAAAAATATAAAATAAAGAATATCGTGCGCTTTTTAATAGAACCAAAAAAGCCCAATCAATAGCAAAAAGAAAGTCCATTATTTAAGCATTTAAAAGAATTTAAGCTAGTTTTGTATCTTCCTTAATCTTCTACAGGCACCGCGAAAACAATAAGCACTGCATATTTTGCACGATTACAGCCAGTCACAAGCGGTGGGGCTTCTCCGGGTTTTAGAGGAAAAACTGAACGGTCGGCATCTTTTGGAGAGCAAGTACCAGTTGCACCTTCAGGAGTATAACGCGCAGAGCGACAGGGACCGTGAGTGACATTGGCGATGGTTTTGTCATCAGATAATGACCATGCTTGTTTGCCTTCTACATCTGGTTTTTCTATGCTCAGTAATGAAATATGTTCTTCACCGTTGGTGACATAATATTTACCTGCGGGAATCGGGAATTTAGGCGCTTTCATGATCAAACCGTTTTCATCAAGCCACCAATCATCAATATCAAAACGCCAACCAGCAGGAGCGATATTGCCTGCTTTTTGTAAAGTTTGATAAAGCCGCAGCCAAACGCCAATTGGACCGGGATCAATCTCCCAAAGACCCCAAGTTTCTGCACCCGTTCCAGATTTTTCGTCAGCTAACGCCAGGGTTGCGATGTATTGCGTCGGAATACGACGAATTTTAGTTAACGCAAAAACTGAAGGTGCAATTGCGCCCGCCAAAAGGCCAATTGATGACATAAGCCATTTGCGGCGAGTCATATTGAAGGGATGTTTCATAGCTATCTCTGTGTCATAGGTCCAAGTATTCTTTGCTAGCGTGTTACTACCACCTGAGAAATTGAACTCCGGTTAACATTAATTTTTGTATTCGCGGCTCTGCTAAAACGTCCGAGAATGGTCAAGCCAGTATATTTCTACTTCATCTAATTATTCAATATTACATAATCCATTACTTAAATACATATTCAACATAAAAAATAACTATGTAATTTATTGTAAAGCTATGTAATGCCTTGTCACATCAAGAACTTTAATAATCAAGAATGTCTGAACTTCCGTAACGATTAAAACTATTAAGGAAAATTATCATGCAACCTACATTACTTAAAATTCTCAGTATTCCTCTCATCAGCTTATTTTTAAGTGCTTGCGGTAGTGGTAGCGCGACTATTATTTTAACACCCGAACGTATTGCCAGTTATAATGGAAGTTGGCAATCTGCTTGTAGTTATAACCGTAATACAGATTTAACTTCTATAGAGACGCTTTATGTTTCTGATACAGAGTATACGATTTATATCGATGAATTTGATAACAACAACTGTTTTGGAAGTAGTGATTACACGACTGAAATAGAAGGTTATTTATATTTTGGTGATTACATACCATATGCATCAAATTATTGTGACAATACGATTGAGGTAGATTTTACCGCAGCTGTTATCTTCGAAGACGGAATTCAAATAGCATCATCTGAAATCAGCGCTTACCTTAATCTTCCATCAAATACTTCACACAATATAATGTGTACACGTGATGGTGAATTATTTACAGGTGATTTAAGTTTATACGACGGTAGAAGAGACAGCAGTAGACCTCTATCGATGAATTATAATAAACCACTACAAGCTTTTTAATGAGCTACAGAATTTGAATGCAATAGGTAGAATTAAGGTTTTTAACCTCATCTACCTTTGCATTTTTATTCAAAACCCATAAATTGTAGGGTCGTGCCCTTAAAACCTAAGCAGAGCTTTGCAACAAAATTTTGAAGCAAAGCGATGACCTTCAAGAAGATTAGTTTTTTAAATACTCAGAAATGCAAATACGTATAAATGAGATGTTTAACTAGTTATGCAATAAGCTAAAAAGACACCCCCTTACTTTTAAGCATTTTGTAAGCAACAAGCCCTTCTTGATTGAGTGTCCTTTAAGTAACAGAAATAAATGAAACTTCCAATTTACCAAGCTCGGTAGGTCAGATAAAGTAGTCCATTCGACCTTATCTTAATATTTAACTTTTCATGTCCGAACTAAGCCCAGAACTAAATCCAGAAGAATCACACGACCAGCAATACGATGCTGCGTGTCAGTTCATTATAAAACTGGGTACAGCAGTTCACCACTATGGTCCGTCTGCAGCACGCCTTGAGTCTTACTTAACGGCCGTATGCAATGCACTTGGTTATGATGGTGTATTTCGCTCTACACCTTCTGAGATTACCTTTGCTTTTTCTAAGCCAGATCAATGGTGGCAACGCACGCATATAGCTGTTGTGCCCGTTGGCGGCTACAACATGTCAAAGCTGTCGCAGGTAGGCAACTTAGTTGAAGAGTTGGTAGCAAATAAATATACCTTAACCGAAGCATCAAATCGTTTGGATGAAATTGAGGCCATGTCTGACCCTTGGGGGCTATGGTCTTACCCGTTAAGCTTTACTTTAGTCTCCTTCGGATTTTCAGGCATATTACAGGGTAGCTCACTGGACATCATTGTCTCGGTTTGTTTAAGCCTTGTCGTTTGTGTTTTAGTTATCCTGGCAGATAGGTGGAAAGGCCGTTTTTTAGATGCTCTGCCTTTCACGTCTGCTTTTGTAGCAGGCAGTTGTGCCGCAGCAGTTAAATTATGGTTTCCTGAACTCAATCACATCATCGTGATATTAGCTGCGATTGTAGTATTAATTCCTGGCTTTATTATTTCGGCAGGTATTGTTGAAATCGTCGAAAATTACATTATTGCTGGATTAGCGCGCCTGTTTGGAGGTTTGGTTTATCTTATAAAACAATTCACTGGCGCGTGGCTTGGTATCTCGTTTATCAGTCTGTTTGGAACCCTAGAACTAAACACTCTACTTGCATCCACTTCAAACTCTACCACCATGCTATCAATTGCGAGTTTGATTATTGGTTTATGCTTTGCTTATCAAACCTTGTTAAAAGACTGTTTTTGGGTGCTAATTAATTGTTCTCTAGCCTACAGCATCGTACTCAGTAGCAGCCAACTTGTATCTGCCGATTTAGGCATATTATTTGGTGCAACTGTAGCCAGTATGTTCGCGAATTTATGGGCTAGGACCACTAAGCGCCCTACTTCGATTGTGTTAATTCCTGCGCTAACCATACTAGTCAGCGGATCAATCGGTTTTCGTGGTTTGTTGACTGCAGCCACTCAGCAAACTGATCAAGGTATGCAGATGTTTATTCAAATGTTTATTGTTGCATTGGCTATTGCCGCAGGTTTGCTGATCGCTAATATAATTGTAAGACCTAAAATCAGTCTTTAATAATAAAGCATCAGTTCTATAGCTGTGACTACTAATAAATTAAAAAGATACTCTCCTGCTTTTTACTGAATTGGCAAAGGTGACAATATCTGAAAAGGTTCTACGGATATTCCCAGTTTTTCATCTCTCGGTAACTCAATGCTGATTAAATGGCCTGGCCAATAAACTAATGGATGGTCTTTAAACTTACTGACCATTTCTACATTCATAACATTTAATGGTTTTTTAGAAGCTGGTTTAAACACCCATAGTATTTTGGTTTTTAGTTGGTTATTGGTTGCTATGTGATGTGCAAGTTCAGCGGGTGATGTAAGTTCTTCATTGTCAATAGCGATTAAATAATCAAAGGTTTCAACACCTAAATCTTTCAGTTTTGACTCACCGTTAACCGTTGTTATTTTCAATACATACTTACCATCATATCCAGTTTCTTGCCATGCACCACCTGCCAATGAGTTTGGGACTTTTAGTTGAACTTCTTGTCCTTCACGCCAAACCTTTGCACCGTTTTCTTCTAGCCCCTCTTCTGACATTGCTGCTTGTTGAAGATAAAAAAACCAGGCTGGTTTTTCATAGTACACCCTGTCATTAAGCGACATTAGGCAGTCGCCCTTCTTCCATTCTGACAGGGCCAAAATAGAGCCTTCCTGTATATCATTAAGACAAAGAGTTGGTAAAATCGGTAATGTAAGTCTCCGCTGCTCTAAGGGTTCTATCATCTGCTGGTATTTGAGTAAAAATTGATAAGCTTGATAGGCAGGACTACCTTCTTTATCCATTTTCATATCTTGAAGCTTTTGTAACTCGATCTCCAACATTTCTAATGTCTCAGCATAATAGCCATTGTTAGCAAGAAGTATAAACACTTGTTGTACTACTGGTGGTGGAACCAATATTTGGGGTGTCGATTTATAAAGCTCGTAGGCTTCATAAAACTTGCCTGATTGCAATGCGGTGGTCATCACCACTCCAGCCAGACGAGGACGCATTTGCGACAACGGGCCTGGAGTTACCTTATCCAGACT
This sequence comes from Cocleimonas sp., assembly GCA_036960615.1. Taxonomy (GTDB): domain Bacteria; phylum Pseudomonadota; class Gammaproteobacteria; order Thiotrichales; family Thiotrichaceae; genus Cocleimonas. The sequence continues at coordinate 9,385 of JBALXO010000096.1, forward strand.
GCCCAGTAGTTCAGTGCTTTTCGTATACGCTGTGTAAGGATTTTTAGTGGCTTGTTTTACAATGTTTGTATATGAAACCATCGGATGTTCTGGTGCTAGTTTTTCTAACTCCTGAATTAATAAAGTTGTATCAAGATTATTACTTAGATTTTCTGATATATTTTGTTCTAGCTGCTCAATCTGCTTGAGAGATTTAACAGCTTTTTGTTGAAAACCAACACCACTATATCGCAGTGGCTTTTGCCAATTGATAACATCAAATAACTGTTCAGAAGTCTGTTGCCACTCTCCACTTTTAGCCAAGCCAGAATCCACAAAAGACCACGCATGATAAGAATTGAAATCGTGCCCTAACAAGTCGCCATAGGATTTATCTTTCTGTATAAGGGAATTATTTTCCAGAGTAATTCCGCGTATGGTTTTACCACTCACCTCGATGGAATCTTTGATTTTACTGGAATAGTCTTTTTGCGAATACTCAACACCATGCTTAAACACTTTATCAACAGACCAAGATACGACTGCACCGGAAAGTGAAGTCCAATATAACTTACCCTGTGACTTATCGTGATATAACGAAGAAAGCATTGAGACAGGGATTTCTTGTTGAGCGATACTTTTACCCGTTTTCAGGTTAACCAAATTGGCAATAAGATAAATAGATTTAACATCAGTTCCTATGGTCAGGGCCCAACCTTGAGTCAGGTCGACAGCAACAATTGGGTTGGCATTAAAGTTGAAATTGATTTCACTTTCAAGAGCTTCCAAATCACTCGAATATACCAGCGCATTACTTCGTGTTGCTACTATGATTTTGTCAGCTTTCTCATCATAAAAAGTGACTTTATAGAAGTGATCGTCTCTCTCCTTGAGCAATTTATAATCGCCATTATCCCATCGCCAAAGCTGTAACTTGCCTGTACTTGTTGTGGTAAAAATATCTTGATTAATAAACCTCGCCCTTGAATAAGACTCGGGTTGTTTAAGCGTTCTATAAGGTGTACTTAAATCAATATTTTCAGGATTTTCACTTAGATCATGAAGCAAACATTTATCTTTATTGCATATCAGTAAACTATTACCATCACTGCTGAAATCCATCAATTCCATACGCTGTTTTATTGGCAACTCATACTCACCTAACGGAGTGGGTTCGCTTAGGTATTTGAGGTTTATCAGATAACTAGAATGTGAAGTAATATCTTTGGATACAGATACTGTTAACCAGTTTCTATCTTTTGAAACAGTATATAAAACCTGACTACTGGTTTTGGCTGGCACTAATATCTTTTTTTCTATACCGGATTTCCCAACCAAAAGTCCTTCGGCATTTCTTTGAAAAGAGACTGTTTCATAATCTCGCAAATAGAAGAAACTGACCTTTTGGTCATCTGGTGATTTCAGTGTGACCGGATCTAATTGAGATGGTCTGAAATGATCTAGCTCACCGTTTTCAAAATAGATTACTTTTTCAGCACCACCGGACAGGTACTTAATTAACTTCCCTTTATTAGGACCGTAGCCGGCAATTTTCTTCAGAGTTAATGTTTTTAAATTCAGTTCATAGGAATAGCTTTTGCGTTTCTCTTCCGATAAACCAATCATGTGCTGATTTTGGTTTTGATATTTTGGATTGAGTCCAGTATCAATCATCAGTTTCCCATTTTGTACCACCATTCCAATAACAGGCATTGTCAACTGAGCAAGCTGAACACGTTCTTTAGCATCAAGTCGATAGACTCGCCCATTAGTAAATCCGGCATAAGCGAGCAATGAATTATCATCAATTACGATACTCGATGCCGTTGATAAGTTATCTCCTTTTTCAAGCACCCAGTTATTTAGTGTTTTATCATTAATAAAATCATATTTTGTGATCGAACCGCCTACTTGGGCGATATACATTTCTCCAAACCTCTCTGCGTACTTTACCAATGTAGGGTACTGTAGTAGCACGGTTCCGTTTAGCCTAGGCTCAGCTAGTTTTTCCCCATTCATGCTAATACGAATAATTCTGGAATCATCTTCCACTGTAGTTGACTTAGTATGATTAAAAGCTCTGCTCCAGGGGTTTGACCGATCAAGAAAAACCAAAGAAAATTCAGCTTTTTCAAGGTTGCTCTCACATGAGAAAAGCGGAGTATTTATATCATTTAAAGACACCTCCCAAAGTGTCTTTTCATCCAACCAGTTATAACGCCAGACTTTATGAGCCGACGATAAAATCAGTTCATGTGCGTTTTCAGTTTTACAAACCTCTGATGCTGCATACTGCTGCTTAAAGGTAGACTTATCCGTTCTTTTTAGTAGTTTTCCTGTTGCTGAAAAGTAATGATAAAGACTACCTTGGGAGGTTAATGTCGTGATGAATCGATCATCAAAACTGTTTACCATCGCTATAACATCTGGTGCTTTTTTGGTTCTGGTTTTGGTTTTTGTGACCGCATCGGTAGTAGTTGATTCAGTAGTTATTTGATGTAACCAATGGCCTGTTTTTACTACGTCCTCTTCCTCATTACTCTCACGAAATTGAATACCCCATACACCCTCTTTTGTAGCTTGTGCGATGGTTAGACCACGCTTAATAATAGGTTTTTTCTGATATGCCACGACGGGAATAGTTGTGGAGGCATCCTGAGCAATACCATTCCATGCAACCAGTACTTTGTGTTCAGGTGTAACAGCAAGCATATCGAAACCGCCTAATTGATTATTAATGGCGATCGCATTCTTACGTAATTCATCTGTTAGTATTTTATTTACATTATCTGTATCACATGCTTCATCAGCATACAGTCGCTCTATATCGAAAGGCCATTCTAGAGGTAATTCAGAAGCTATCTTTTGAGTACTTACATCCCAAATATCAATTTTCTTCGCTATTTTCAACCAACCATCAGGTTTGTTTAGCAGACAATAATCATATTTAACTGCTGCTAGTAATTTGCCATCAAAAGACAATTTCAGGTCACTGACATCCCTATCCAAAAAAGATGGCAGGATAACTGGCTTGGCTTTTCCTTTCCCCTGAAGGTCAAATTTAATGGTTAGGCCAGACTTGAATACTAGGGTCCGAATTCCTTCATGGTAAGAAATGGTCCATGACCCCATGACGTTGAGCCAGTCTTTTTGTATTTCACCCAGATAACCTTTTTCAACTTTATCAATTTCCTCAGCTGTAACATGTTGAACAACTTGTTTTGTTTTCGCATCAACAATTCGAAATGATCCATCGACGGAATTCACAAAAAGCATTTCACCGTTTAGATCTGGCAAAACCTGAATAAAATTAAAATCCTTTAAATAATCAAGCGAGTGAATTTCATTCGTTTTCCAGTTAATCGAACGAAATTTCTGAGCATCAAGGTTGTATTCAATAATATTTTCACCGTTGTCAGAAACAACCGAAAGATAACGACCCGCTTTTGGTAGTACATAGTTATATATTTTTTTATTCTTAATTAAATCGTATAAGACTATTTTCTTTTCCTGTGTGCCTATAGCAAATTGACCATTATTGGAAACATAAGGCACCGAGTCGAATCTCATTCCTGACTTTATGCTCCAGGACTTATTAGTCGATCGCTTTAATGCCTTGTACTCTTCTTCATAGCTAACAGTTTTTGGGTTGAGTTGATTAGCGTGTAAAAAATAGGTCAATGCATTTTCAAACTGTTTATCCGCCAGTTCTTGTCTACCGTAACCCGCATAAGCTTCGGCAAGGTTAGTTTCCGCAGATTCTTTTTGTTCAACCGCAATAGTTTCAGCTTTGGTAGCTTGTTGTTGCTTGAAATAAGCCAGGATACTTGCGCCGATGGCAAGCACTGCAAGCACCGCAACGGCACTTAGCCAGCGTCGAAGCTTTTTAGCTCTTTGTCTTTCGAGTTCTAATTGGTATTCTTTATCACGCTGAGTTAACTCGCCCAGAGGGACACCCAATATCCCAGCAATGATTTTTAATAGCATTAAATGTTGCTGTTGCTGATAAGCCTCTATTTTTCCTTGTATGTCATTACTGCTGAGTTTTGAGGAGCTTTTTAGATGCTGACGATAGGCTTCAATCGAAGTCCATGCCTGTTCTGGAACACCGTTATTAT
>JBALXO010000097.1:0-9927 GCA_036960615.1 Cocleimonas sp.
CAATTCCTTAAACACCACTTTAAATTCATTGTTGTTAAACAGAAGGTGGGACGGTCTTTAGGTGTACAATTATAATAAATAACTATTTAAAAATTCAATTTTAATCTATTCTAAATCAGGCAGCTATATCAATCGTTGCAAGGCTCAATTTAATCAGTATTAGAACGATATTGAACTTATTGTTGTTAATCGATCCCTACTTAGGGTGATAACTTTTCAACTTCACTGGCTTATCAGTTCTTGGTTCTTATGGTACTGAAACTTACTTAATATCTGGAAAAATAAAAATGACAAAAATACTCGCAATATTGGTTCTAACTAATCTTTTATCGGGTTGTGTGGCTTTAGCAGCTGGCGCAGTTGGTGCAACAATAGCAAATCCAAAAGGAGTGGGACAAACTGTAACTAAAGCTGGTGATGCTGTCCGAGGTACAGTTAAAAAGCCACAACAAAAAAGTGAGTGAACGCTTAAGTTATATGTAAGAGATGTCTCGTTTAATGTTATTTAATAGTCATTAACGCGCTTTAAGTGTTTAAGAAGTAAACAAACTTCCAGCTTTCAATAAATCCTTAAACATCGCTTTAAACTCATCATATTCAAACAAAGGCTTAAGTGATTCCGCACTATAAAAATAATGTTCGCAAAAGGCTTGAATCGAGGCTTTTTCTGATTGCGGTAGAGTTACGTGCTGGCCTGCAGCGAACAAATGGATGCTTTTGTTTTGCTGGTCTTCGATATAGGAAATACGTGTCCAGCTTTGGCGTTCGTAGTCTGCTTTTTTTGAGAACTTACTGGAGATGATTTGCTCATCTTCTACTTCATTATTTTTAGTTTCTGTTAGGTATTTGCCTAGAAAGATTGGGAGTTGTTGTTCTTGGTTTTTGACTAAGTCCATTATCAAGCTTGATAATTTTTGAATGTCTTCAGCGGCTATTTCGCCTGAGCTTTTTTGTATTTTGCGTTCGGCATCATTGAAGCGTTTGGTAATAAGTTCTTTTGTATTCTGGTCTTTCGTATCGCTGTTAAAACTCTCTAACCAGCTTTGCGCTAAGCCGAGCGTGTCGGGCGCTCTAAAACCTACCGAGAATGTCATGCATTCGCCTTCGGCTACGCCGTGGTGTGGCATATTCGGTGGTAGATAGAGCATGTCGCCAGTATCGAGTAGCCATTCTTCATCGTGCGTGAAGTTCTTCAGTATCGCTAATTGAGAATCCTGAAGCAGTTCTGTTGGATAGTCTGGATCAGTCACTACTTGCCAGCGACGTTTGCCTTCGCCTTGGATTAGGAATACGTCATAAGCATCGACGTGTGGGCCGACAGAGCCTTGATCAGCCGCGTAGCTAACCATGAGGTCATCGATGCGCCAATCAGGGATAAAACGAAACGGCTCGATGAGGTTTCCTAACTCGGGATAATAACGCTCTAGGTCGTTTACCAAAAAAGTCCAATGCGTTTCAGGTGTGCTGGTAAATGATTCATCAGTGAAAGGTGGGTATTGAACTGTCCAAGGTGTGTTCTCGGGTGCTACGCTCTTTTCAAGAATAATGCGGGCAGGACAATCAGTTTCCAGCGCAAGGCCTGCAAGTTCACCTGCATCAAAAGGCATTTCAAAATCAGCAAAAGCACCACGAATCATTAAAGGCTTTTTCTGCCAGTAATCGCGGAGGAATTCTTCTGTGGTTATGTTGCCTAGAATGCTCATATTAGTTTTCTTTTTGAAAAGTGCCAAAAGGTGGGGGGTGTCTTTTAAAAAGCCTGACAAACAATAAAAAACTTTCGTTGTTCTATATTCTCACCAAACCCAATAATTGGATTATCAATTCTTTCGTAAGAATCATCGATTGTATTTTCTTCTGCGAAACCTAAAGCATACTCAGTATTAACGGAAACTAGCTCATCAATAACGTTTGCCATATTCATCGCTTTGTCAGTAGTAATAGAATGAAAAAGGCATTCATGGTTTTCATCATCAATGACAATTTTGCTGACAGGTTCGATAGACGCTGTTGATTCTATTTCACCCTCGTCGTCAATCTTAATCGACATAATGAATAAGTCGAAATCTTCCTCAACTTCATCTAATGACTTAAATTCATCCACTAAGTCTATAACTAGCTTACTCAATACTTATTCCCTTAAAAAGCCATAAAAGGTGGGGGGTGTCTTTTAAATTGCTTTAGCCTGAGCAATTGCATTACCAATGTAAGTCGCTGGCGACAATTCCAATAATTGCTGTTTAGCTTCTTCAGGAATATCTAGCTTCTGAATAAACTCAGCCATTTTCTCGGAGTTAATACGTTGTCCGCGAGTGAGTTCTTTTAGTTTTTCGTATGGTTTTTCGATGCCGTAACGACGCATGACCGTTTGAATTGGTTCTGCTAATACTTCCCAGTTTGCATCAAGGTCAGCGGCAATCGCTTTTTCATTCACTTCTAATTTCGAGATTCCCTTTAATGTTGATTGAATCGCGATGCTGGTATGTCCGAAGCCAACACCTAAGGTTCTTAAAACAGTAGAGTCAGTTAGGTCACGCTGCCAGCGAGAAATAGGGAGCTTTTGCGATAGGTGAGTCATCATCGCGTTTGCCATGCCCATATTGCCTTCGGCGTTTTCAAAATCAATCGGATTTACTTTGTGTGGCATGGTTGATGAGCCCACTTCGCCTGCAATCACTTTCTGTTTGAAATAACCAATCGAGATGTACGACCAGATGTCACGACAGAAGTCGATGATGATGGTGTTGTAACGCGCACTCGCATCAAATAGCTCGGCGATGTAATCGTGTGGCTCGATCTGAATCGTGTAAGGATTAAAGGTAATGCCTAATGATTCGATAAAGTTCTGTGAAAATTCTGGCCAGTTAATATCAGGGTAAGCACTGTAGTGTGCATTGTAGTTGCCTACTGCGCCGTTGATTTTGCCGAGTATTTCGGTATTAGCAATTTGCTCGCGTTGGCGTTGTAAACGATACGCTACGTTTGCCATTTCTTTGCCTAATGTTGAAGGCGAAGCAGTTTGACCGTGTGTACGACAAAGCATAGGAATTTCAGCATTATCAAGCGCTAAGGTTCTAATTGCAGAATTTAGTTGATCAATTTCTTTAAGCATTACCTCACGTCCACCTTTTAACATTAAGGCGTGCGATAGATTGTTGATGTCTTCTGATGTACAAGCAAAGTGAATGAATTCAGTGACTGCATGAAGTTCAGCATTGTCAGCGATTTTATCTTTTAGGTAGTACTCAACCGCTTTTACATCATGGTTGGTAGTTCGCTCAATATCTTTGATTTTCTGTGCTTCAGCTTCACTGAAGTTAGTCAGGATCGCTTCTAGATGTTGATTGGCGGCACTTGAAAAGTCAGGTACTTCTGCAATTGCAGGCTCATTCGCTAAGGCTTGTAACCAACGCACTTCAACTAAAACACGGTGTTTGATCAAACCGTACTCACTAAAATATTGGCGTAATTCACTGGTTTTAGATGCGTAGCGGCCATCAACGGGAGAGAGTGCAGTTAATTCTGATAAATTCATGAGTAATTTTTTTGGGGTATTGTAAAAAAGAGGAGTATAACTGATGCTCGCTTAGCGATTCTAGTTAGTTTATTGAATTTACTAAAGGTACAAATCACGCTTTAAAAATTTAATTAATCTAATTACAAAAAACAGTTAATTTTACAAGGATAATGTACATCGCAATATAGAGTATTAAAATGTTAATATTCTGCTTATTCCGCCGATTATTCCTTGACCTTAGAGGCTAGTTGCGCGACGATACTGCGGTTTTTTATGGTGTAGTTTTATTCTCAGTACGCTGTGATGAAGTTACATAATATTTCAAATTTATAATTTAATGTGGAGAACATGAATCATGTACGGTTCTGATTCGAATACAGATTCAAAGACGCCTGACCTTAAGCGCAGAAGAATGCTTGTCAATGCTACTGCTGGTGTTGGTGTAATTGGCGCGGCAGCTTTTGCTGCTCCTTTATTAGCCTCATGGATGCCAAGTGCTCGCGCAAAAGCCGCAGGTGCACCTGTCGAAGTTAATATCAGCAAAATTGAGCCGGGCCAATTGGTTCGTGTTATTTGGCGTGGTAAACCAGTGTGGATGATTAAGCGCAGTGCTGCAACATTGGCTGATATGGCAAGTAATGTAACTTTACTTGCAGATCCAGAATCTAGCGTTGGTTCTCAACAACCTACGTATGCTCAAAATGAATCACGCTCAAGAAAGCCTGAAATGATGATCGCGATTGGTATTTGTACTCACTTAGGTTGTTCGCCAACTTATGTGCCTGAAATTGGTGACGCTTCAATGGGTGCTGCTTGGAAGGGTGGTTTCTTCTGTCCGTGTCATGGCTCAAGTTTTGATATGGCCGGTCGCGTATTTAAAAATGTACCTGCTCCTACAAACTTAGTGGTGCCGCCACACTTTTATAAATCTGATGATATTGTGTTAATCGGTGAAGATGGAGGTGCTGCATAATGGCTGCTAAAGAAAAGTCAGAATTAAATGGTGTTCTAGGTTGGGTTGACGAACGTTTTCCGTTATTGGAAACGTGGAAAGCGCACATGTCAGAGTACTATGCGCCTAAAAACTTCAATGTTTGGTATTACTTTGGCGTATTAGCCATGGTGATTTTGGTTATCCAGTTAGTTTCTGGAATTTTTCTTACCATGCATTACAAGCCAGATGTTGAACTAGCATTCGCTTCGGTTGAATACATCATGCGTGATGTGCCAGGTGGTTGGTTTATTCGCTATATGCATGCCACGGGTGCTTCGGCATTCTTTATCGTAATTTACTTTCATATGTTCCGTGGAGTTATGTACGGCTCATACAAAGGCAAGCGCGAGCTTATCTGGTTAGTGGGAATGGTGATATACCTTGCTCTGATGGCTGAAGCCTTCATGGGATATTTGCTGCCTTGGGGTCAGATGTCTTTCTGGGGTGCTCAGGTAATCATCAACCTATTCCAAACGATACCGTTTGTTGGTGATGGTTTGTCGCTGTTTATACGTGGTGACTTCGTTATCGGTGATGCTACTTTGAATCGTTTATTTGCCTTCCATGTAGCGGCTGTGCCGTTGATTTTGGTTGGTCTAGTTTTCGTTCATATCGTAGCGCTACATACTGTTGGTTCTAACAACCCTGATGGTGTTGAGATCAAGAAGCACAAAGATGAAAAAGGTATTCCTTTAGATGGTATTCCATTCCATCCTTATTACACAGTGCATGACATTCCAGCAATTGCTGTATTCCTAATGCTGTTCTTTTCAGTTTTGTTCTTTGTACCTGAAATGGGTGGTTACTTCCTAGAGTTTGCTAACTTCGAACCAGCAAATCCATTAAAGACACCTGAACATATAGCTCCGGTTTGGTATTTTACTCCGTTCTATACTGTTTTACGTGCAGTCACCTTGTCTCCATTTATGGGTACTTTGGCTATGTTTGGTGCGATTGCTTGTTTGTTCGCATTGCCATTCCTTGATAAAAATCCGATTAAATCATGGCGCTACCGCACGACTGCTCACATGTTGAACCTTGCGATCTTTGCTGCGGTATTCATCATCTTAGGTTACTTGGGTGTTAAGTCAGTTTCTCCTGAATATAAAGAAATGGGAGTGCGCATGACCGAGATCTACTTCATGTTCTTCGCAGTAATTGCAATACACAGCAAGACTAATGCAGGTCGTTACTTAGCTGGATTTATTGTATTAGCTGTCGCTATATTACTTATCGACGTTATTCGTTATAACGGAGAAGATCCGATTACAGCAGCACAAATCAAATGGCAGTGGGTATGGCCAATTGGTTACTTAGCACTTACTTTATTGGTTCCTTATTTTGTTAAATCTTGGAACACCGAAGGAACAGTGCCAGAGAGGGTTACATCATGAAAACTAATCGATTACGTAGATGGATATTCCCGCTCTTAGTTCCAGTTATGATTGTATTTGCTCTTAGCCAGGTAAGCGGTGTAGGGCATGGCGTTGCGACGCAAGATGCAAATATTGATGTGCATGACAAAGCGAGTTTGCAAAACGGCGCTAAGTACTACATGAATTATTGCATGGGTTGTCACTCATTGAAGTTCAGTCGTTATAATCGCATGGCCGAAGATATGGGCCTTAATGAAGATAGTGGTTTCACTGCTGATGAAGTTAAAGCTTTATTGGTAGAAAACATGATCTTCACTACTGACGAAGACGGCAAACCAGAGAAAGTCGGCGCGTTGATGAAGAATGCTTATTCGACTAAAGCTGCTTCAGAGGCTTTCGGTACAGCAGTTCCTGATTTGTCTTTGGTAGGTCGTTCACGTAATCCTGATTGGATCTATTCTTACCTCAAAGGTTTCTATACTGACCCATCACGTCCGATGGGCGTCAACAACACCATCTTTAAAGATGTAGGCATGCCTAATGTTTTGTGGGAACTACAAGGAACTCAAGAGTTAGATACCTCACATGATGCAAGTGAAGCTGATGCTCACGGTGGACACGATACTGGACCTAAGTTGATTATTACAAAGGCTGGTACGAAATCAGAAGCTGAGTTTGATACTATAGCTCGCGATATCACTAATTTCCTTGCTTACGTAAGTGAGCCAGCGCAATTATCACGTTACACCATTGGTATTTTTGTGTTGTTATTCTTGTTAGTGTTATGGGGTTTCTCATACTTACTATCGCGTGAATACTGGAAAGATATTCACTAAGTAAAAAATCTTGAAATAGGCATTTAAAATGTCTATTAATCGTCCTCAAACGACAAAGATTTTTTGTACCAAATAGTATAGAATGCAGGGCTGTTCGAAATGAACAGCCCTTTTTTGTTTTAGAAAAGAGCTTGTATAGACCGGAAGCAAAATCTAAAAATATTTAATTTAAATACAGTTTTTAAAAAATCATAACAAGTAACTGGAAATAGTATTTTCAGTCTACAGGAGAAATAGATGTCATCAGTTGCAAATCGTCGTTCAGTAATGACCCTTTTTACTTTGCCAGATTGCCCACACTGTCATAGTGTTCGCATCGTACTAGCAGAGAAAGATATCCAAGCCGATATTATCGAAATGGATCCAAACAACAAACCTGAAGATTTGGCTGACCTAAACCCTTATAACTCTGCACCTACTTTGGTTGACAGAGACTTAGTATTATATGATTCGCACGTAATCATGGAATACCTAGATGAGCGTTTTCCTCATCCTCCATTAATGCCAGTTGATCCAGTTTCTCGTGCCCATACACGTTTGACTTTGTTCCGTATAAAGAAAGATTGGTTGTCATTAGTAGCTGACCTAGAAAGTGGTGAAAAAGAGCGTATGGATACAGGACGCATTATTTTAAAAGAGAGCATGTTAGCTGCGGCTGAAGTGTTTGAAGTTAAAGATTACTTCTTAAGTAATGACTTCTCGTTAATCGATTGTACTATTGCTCCTATTTTATGGCGTTTACCAAAATACGGCATTGATCTTAATGGTCCTGATATTAAACCGATCTTGGAATATATGGATCGCGTTTTCTCACGTGAGCTATTCCAAGGATCTTTGACCTTAGCTGAGCAATCTATACGTCCTTAATTAGGGATGAATTTTAGAAGTCAGAATTACAGAATATGAAATTACCTTCAAACAAACCTTATTTGCTTCGCGCCGTTTATGAATGGATTGTAGATAATAATGCGACACCACATGTTGCATTATTTGCTGAAAATCCGGATGTATTAGTGCCTGAGCAATTTGTTGAGGATGGCAAGATCGTTCTCAATATCAGTCCAACAGCGGCTGAAGGTTTGCTTATTGATAATAACAGCCTAAGTTTCAGTGCTCGTTTTGGCGGTAAACCGTTTAATGTTTATGCGCCTATTGGTGCGGTATTAGCGCTTTATGCTAGCGAGAATGGTGAAGGTTTATCGTTTGATCTCGAACCTTCCGATGAAACACCACCTGAAGATCCACCGCCTGCAGTTATTGGTAGTGTTGATACTGGCGTTAAAAAACCAAGCAGTTTAGCAAAATCCAAAATATCAAAACGACCTTCTTTAAAAGTCGTAAAGTAGTATGAAACTCGCAATGATCGTAGCGATGGCTAACAACAATGTCATCGGGCTAAATAACGACATGCCTTGGCATCTACCTGCCGATTTGCAGTGGTTTAAAAAAACAACCTTAGGCAGTCCAATCATTATGGGTCGTAAGACGTATGAATCGATAGGCAGACCATTACCAGGTCGTTTAAATATTATTTTAAGTCGTGATACTAAGTTGAAAATTGACGGTTGCACCGTTGTAAACTCACTTGAAGATGCGCTCAATACTGCCAAAGAAGCAGATAACAGTAAGGATGAGATATTCATTACTGGTGGTGCACATCTTTATAATAAGTTCTTAGCAGACGTTGATACGCTATATCTCACTCAAATTGATGCAGAATTAGAAGGCGATACTTTTTTCCCAGACTATACTAAATATAATTGGCAGGAAAAACAGCGAACCGAAACTCCAGCAGATGATAAAAATCCTTACGCTCTAACGTTTTTGAAACTAGAACGGCTGAAATCAGAACTCGCTGAGTAGTATTTCGTTTCGTCATTAGTACTTAGCTAATCAACGTTTCGATATTCGAATAAATAGGCACTATGATAGTGAAAATATAACTATGGGAACATTGTTAATACTCAACGCTAAAATTGTGAATGAAAACACAATCGTTGAAGCTGATATATATGTCAGAAGTGGCCGCATTGAAAAAATAGGCAAGAACCTCTCGGCAATGAAAGTTAGCAAAGTGCTCGATGTGAAAGGTAAGTATGTTTTGCCTGGTATGATAGACGATCAAGTGCATTTTCGTGAACCTGGCAAAGAAGCAAAAGGCAATATGAAAAGTGAATCTCGTGCCGCAGTTGCTGGTGGAGTAACCACTTTCTTTGATATGCCCAATACCATTCCTCATGTGTTAAACAATAAAATACTTGAAGAAAAAATGGCTATCGCCAAACAAAGCTCGATTGCTAATTATTCGTTTTATCATGGCACTTCAAACGATAATCTCGAAGAAATCAAAATCATCGATCCATTATCCTGCTGTGGCCTCAAAATATTTATGGGTTCTACCAACGGCAGTGTCTTGGTAGATGATAGAGATACCTTAAGTGATGTCTTCAAAGCAGCGCCGTTACTAGTTGCCACGCACTGTGAAGATACTCCCACTATTGTCGAGAACCAAGAAAACTATCGCCAAATATATGGTGATGACGTGCCGATGGCATTGCATCCCAAAATTCGTAGTGAAGAAGCCTGTTTTAAATCTACCTCGCTAGCGCTTGAATTAGCCAAAGAACATGATACGCGCCTACATGTTTTGCATATTAGTACGGCAAAAGAGGCAGAGTTGTTCTCAGATGATTCAGTCACCGAAAAGCGCATCACAAATGAAATAGGGGTAAGTTACCTGACTTTTTGTGATGAAGATTACGATATCAAAGGCACGCTGATCAAATGTAATCCCTCTATAAAAACAGCGGTTGATCGAGCTGCACTTTTTCAGGGCTTGTTAGAAGGCACTTTAGACACCATTGGCACAGACCATTCCCCTCATTTGTTGGTAGAAAAGGTAGGTAACTACTTTGATGTACCAGCGGGGATACCTTCAGTGCAATTCGCTTTACCGTCATTGTTAGAACATCATCAGGATGGTATTTTTTCACTAGAATTAATCGCTGAGAAAACCAGTCATAACGTCGCCGATATATTTAATATCAAAGATCGCGGTTATATACGAGAAGGTTATTGGGCTGATTTAGTGGTGGTTGATCTCGAAAAAGGCTTTACCGCGACTAATAAAGACGTGATTTCAAAGTGCGCTTGGACACCTTATGATGGCTTCGAATTCCGTTCTAGTATTTACGCTACCTTAGTCAA
>JBALXO010000097.1:10027-13443 GCA_036960615.1 Cocleimonas sp.
CAAGGTATTAAGGTACTAATCGATGATGGCTTTGTTGCGCGCTCTACCGATAAGCTTAATATGGCTTCGCTTTTTATTATAGCAATCGCAGTACTAATGGCGATTGGCACTTATGCGCGTTTTTATCTCGTTTCTTGGTTAGGTGAGCGTGTATCTGCGGATATTCGTCAGGCCGTATTTGATCATTTGATAACACTGCATCCTAGTTACTTTGAAGAGAACCGAAGCGGCGAAATTATGTCTCGGCTCACCACCGATACGACCTTACTTCAAACGGTAATTGGTTCATCAGCGGCGATGGCTTTAAGATCATTACTCACCTTTATTGGCGGCCTGATACTGCTATTGATTACCAACTTAAAGTTGACCATGTTTGTCATTGCTGGTGTGCCAATTGTGTTAGTGCCGATCATTCTATACGGCCGACGAGTTCGAGCATTATCTCGCAAAAGCCAAGACACTATTGCTGATGTCGGTAGTCATGCAGGTGAGATCATTCAGCAAATTAAAACAGTCCAAAGTTATACCCAAGAAGCCAATGAACGCAAAACCTTTGAAGGCCATGTTGAAAGCGCATTTGAGATAGCGCGCAAACGTATTAAACAGCGAGCAATGTTAATCGCTATTGTTATCTCACTCATTTTTAGTGCTATAGCAGGGATGATATGGGTCGGTGGTAATGACGTGATTAATGGCGTGATGACTGAGGGTGAGCTGGGCGCGTTTGTGTTCTATGCAATTGTGGTGGCAGGCTCAGTTGCCACTATTTCAGAAGTTATCGGCGAAGTTCAACGTGCGGCAGGGGCGGCTGAAAGATTGCTTGAGTTACTATCGATTAAAAGCGCTATCGAACTCCCAATTAGCCCAAAAAGTGCAAGCAGTAATGGTTCGCAAATGCAGTTTAAAGATGTCACTTTTCATTATCCATCTAGACCAGATCAAGCAGCATTAGATAATTTGAATTTAGTCATTGAAGAAGGTAAATCGCTGGCATTAGTTGGTCCATCTGGCGCGGGTAAATCAACGGTATTCGAATTACTACAGCGCTTCTATGATCCTGATCAAGGTACTATCTGTTTAGGTAGTACTGATATTCGAGAATTATTTCCTATCGATTTACGCTCACAACTCGCAGTAGTGGCGCAGCAACCTACTTTATTCAGTAGCGATATAATGCACAATATTCGTTATGGCAAACCTGACGCTAGTAAAGAAGAAGTGATTGCAGCCGCGAAAGCCGCGAATGCCCACGACTTTATAGAAAAACTGCCTGAAGGTTACGAGAGCTTCTTAGGTGAACAAGGTGTTCGTTTGTCGGGTGGCCAACGTCAACGAGTTGCCATTGCCAGAGCTATTCTAAAAGATCCCAAGATTTTACTGCTCGATGAAGCCACATCAGCGCTGGATGCAGAGAGTGAACACCGCGTTCAACAAGCCTTAGAGAATTTAATGAAAGGTCGAACCACAGTGATTATTGCGCATCGTTTAGCGACTATTCGTAATGCTGATTCGATTGCAGTATTAGAAGACGGGAAGCTTGTTGCGCAGGGTAAGCATGACGAACTACTGAAGAGTTCGCCATTATATAAACGTTTGTCTGAGCTTCAGTTTCAAGAGCGCACGATAAATTAGACTGTTTACAGAATATAAAGTATTTCTAAAGGGGCTAGTTGGTGTCTAATGAATGACTTCTAAAGTGCCAAAAAGGTGGGGGGTGTCATTTTCTAGTAATATCAAATAAATATAAGGTGATGGAATGACCAAGGTATCAATATGACATACGATGAATTTAATGATTTTTGTCGTTCAATTCCCGCAACCACACACGTCATTCAATGGGGTGGAAGTGATGTTTGGAAAGTAGGAGGAAAAGTATTTGCGATTGGCGGATGGCAGAAAGGCGATGAACCCGCATTCACTTTTAAAACATCAGAACTTGATTTCGAGATACTAACAGATGAGCCAGGATTCAGGCCAGCACCTTATATGGCATCTCGTGGAATGAAGTGGATACAGCAATACAAAAAACTTAAAGACACCGATGAAGAACTCAAGCACTACCTTGAAGAATCTCATTACATTGTGTCTATAGGTCTCACGAAGAAATTACAGAAAGAGCTTGGGCTTAATCAAGACTAGGTTTTAGTTTGAAAACTGATAGAAAGTTGGGGGTTTCTTTTATTCGATTAGAGTGAGTTAAAAATCCACTAATACCGCAGGATGATCACAATACTCTAAAAGTTTAAGCAAACCATCACAGCGCATTCGAGTAGTGTGTGTATTACGACAAGGGTGGAGGTAGATATACTCTTGCTCTAATAAAGTCTTTTCAATATATACCTGTACCTTGTTTGAATGATCGTTAATCAGCGCAAGTGGTGAAACTGAGCCAGGCACCACGCCGAGGTGTTTTGTTAATCGTTCAGTACTGGCAAATGCTAAATGTCCACCAGTCAGCTGTAGTTTGTCTCGTAAGCCTTTTAAATCAATCATCTGATCTTGCTCAGCGACTAATAAAAACATGCGGCCTTTCTTGTTGCGTAAGAATAGGTTTTTAGTATGTGCTCCGGGTTTGTCGCGATCCACCTGTTTGGCTTGTTCAACCGTATACAGTGGCTCATGTACTTGAGTTTCATGTTCTATTCCCAGTGATTCTATGATATCGATAACGTGATCCGCTGTTGCAGCTAGGTCGCCGTTTTCGAGAATGAGTGTTTCGGGGTTAGGTCGGTCGGAATGTGCCATATCAATTCAATATCTCACGAGTACTCATAATCTGTGCGTACTCGTTTTCTAAATTAGCAAGTGCAATGTCATGGATAGTTTGTGCGCTATGCCAAGTACCACCGTAATCGCGCTTGTCAAAGGTGTAGCATGCATCTGAAACTACCGTTGTATCAAAGCCTAAGTTTCCTGACATTCTCGCCGTAGCTTCAATTGAATTATTGGTAATCACGCCGACAGCGACTATTTGGTTGATATTTCTTGATCGACAATTTTCTTCTAGCGTGGTGCCGATAAACGCACTATGGCTGTTCTTTTCAATCACTTCTTCACTCGCGATAGGCATCGTACTTGTTCTGAAATCATTGCCAGGCTGATTGGGTCGATAGTGAGAATTAGGATCAGTCGACATGTGTTTAATATGTACGATTGGCATTTGTTGGTCTCGCCAATGTGTTAAAAGATTTGTAATATTCTCTTCAGCTTCTAGGTTGTTTCGCTTGCCCCAGCTTGGGTGGTCGATTGCATTTTGAAGGTCGATTAATAAGAGTAGGGTTTTGTTATTGAAATGTTTATTCATGAGCCTAAAGATAGCTAAAAACTAGGGGAGTGTCATTTAAATACTCCTAAAGATAATCCAAGGCATCTTCCAGCCTCTGGGCTGTCATTATCTTCATTCCCTTAATCGGTTT
>JBALXO010000098.1:0-13211 GCA_036960615.1 Cocleimonas sp.
TACTTCTCAAGGTAACGTACTGGTTTGCTCAATGCATCTTTACGGAACGGGTCGCCCAATTCACGTGTAGTGAAGATTTCAACGATAGTAGTTTTACCTTCGTTCATCTGCATATCGATTGCTTTCTTAAGTGCTGGTCCAACTTCTTCTAGCTTAGTAACAGTGATTGCTTCTGCGCCCATTGCTTTAGCAATAGCCGTGAAGTCTTGGTCTGTTAGCTCAGCTGCTGTGAAACGACGACCGTAGAAATCAACCTGATTCTTCTTCTCTGCACCCCAATGACGGTTATGGAAAACTACCGCTGTAACTGGAATGTCATGACGAACACACGTCATAGTCTCTTGTAAGCTCATTGCCCACGCACCGTCACCAGCATATGAGATAGCAGGACGATGAGGAGCTGCCTTCTTAGCACCAATGATCGTTGGGAATGCGTAACCACAGTTACCCCAGCTCATTGCTGCGAAGAATGAACGTGGCTTCTCAAAACGTAAGTAACTGTTAGCTACTGAGTTGATGTTACCGATGTCGGTAGAAACCATTACGTCTTCTGGCATTGCTTCTTCTAGAGCACGTAATACTTGACGTGGAGATGGGTAACCAAACTCCTTATTCTCTTCAACCATGTCTTGTGAGAATGCATCTGTCTCGTGAACCCAAGCTGTTAGCTCAGTTTCCCAAGCATCTTTCTCAGCGTTCATAGTAGCAAGACGCTCATCTTTGTTTGCATTACAAACTAGATCACGACCTGTTAGACGCTCAGTAAGAGCAGCAGCAGCTTCAGCAGCATCACCACAGATTCCTACAGAAATATCTTTAACTAGACCTAACATTTTATGGTCAGCATCGATCTGAATGATCTTAGCTTCTGTTGGCCAGTAGTCCATGCCGTGTTGTGGCAAGGTACCGAATGGACCTAAACGTGAACCTAGTGCAATCACTACGTCAGCCTGAGCCATTAGCTTCATTGAAGCTTTAGAACCTTGGTATCCTAGCGGACCACACCAAAGAGGATGACTTGCAGGAAAAGAGTCATTGTGTAAGTAACTGTTAACAACAGGCGCATTGATTAACTCTGCAAGCGCTTTACATTCTTCAATGCCGTCTGCCATTACGACGCCGCCACCAGAAATAATAACTGGGAATTTAGCTTGTGCAATAAGGTCAGCCGCTTCGTTCAAACTCTTAGTTCCACCTGGTCCACGATCTAAACGCATCGGAGTAGGAATTGTTACGTCGATTTCGCCGTAGAAGTAATCACGAGGAATGTTTAACTGCGTAGGTCCCATTTCAGAGATAGCGCGATCAAAACAACGAGCAGTAAATTCAGCCATACGTGCTGGGTGACATACGTGCCCCTGGTACTTTGTGAATTCTTCGAACATTGGTAGCTGGTTAGCTTCCTGGAAACCACCAAGGCCTTGACCCATAGTACCTGTTTCAGGAGTAATCATAACTAATGGTGAGTGAGCCCAAAATGCAGCTGCAACCGCTGTAACAGCGTTTGAGATACCAGGACCGTTTTGTCCAATACTTACTCCGTGCTTACCAGTAGCTCGCGCATAGCCATCAGCCATGTGTGTGCCACCTTGCTCATGTACAACAGGGATTAATGTAATGCCTGCTGGTGCAAATATATCCATCGCGTCCATGAACGCTGATCCCATAATACCGAAAACGGTATCAACATCGTTTGCGACCATAGTCTCAACAAATGCTTCACTAGGTGTCATTTTCATCGTGTTCTCCTTAATAGCTGGGTTTGTTAGTACTTATTAATGTCTAATAAGTAGGCTGACTTTAATAAAAATTCAGGCATGCAGAGTAGTAGTCCTGTAAATGTTAGTCAACCATTTTTTCACATTATTGAGATAAATAATCTCAATAATGTGTATACTTGTCGTGTATTTTGTAGTTTACCTTATAAGTAGGGATTGTATTTTGAGTTCTAAACCAACCATAACTAGTACTATATCTTCTGATAACGCCACTCAATCGACGTTAATTCGTGCATTCATGATGTTAGAGACAATGATGAAAGCTGATAAGCCACTAACCAGTGCTTATCTTGCAGAAGATTTAGATTTACCTAAAGCAACAGTGCATCGCATTGCGCAACAACTAGAAGAAGAAGGTTTGTTACAACGCGAACCTAATGGTAAGCGCTTTGTTGGTGGCTTACGTTTACGTCGTTTAGCTACTTCCGTATTAACCAACTCGGTAATGACAGGTAGTAGACATATGATTCTGCAAGGCCTGTCGCAATCTATAAATGAAACTTGTAATCTGACTGCCTTAGATGGCAATGAATTGATCTATCTTGATCGTATCGAGAGTAATTGGCCTTATCGTATTTACCTTCCAGTTGGTTCGCATTTGCCACTTCATTGTACTGCCGCTGGTAAATTGCTATTGGCGAATATGAAACCTGCATGGCGTCAGCGTTATTTGAAAGCTGTTTCTTTAGAAAAATATACAAGCAAAACGATTCTTGAAATGGATAACTTGCGTGCTCAATTAAAAATCATTGTAAATGAAGAGGTTGGCTACGATTCTGGTGAATATATTGATGGCATGATTGCTTTGGCTGTTCCTGTTAAGAACGAAGCAGGGGATGTGCTTTATTCAATAGCGGTGCATGCGCCGAGTGCGCGGGTGAGTTTGGATGAACTTAAACAGCATTTACCGGCCATGAGGGATGCGGCGCAGCGGATATCGGAATTGGAGTCTATTGAATTGAGTGATGCTTGATTAGCATCTGTATTTACTTTTAAAAAAGTAACAAAATGACACCCCCCACCTTTTTGGCACTTTCCAATTTGCACAAACAAAAAAGCCTATTCAAAAGAATAGGCTTTTTAATTGCTGAGCTACGATTGATTAAATCGAAGCAAGCGCCTCATTAAACGTCTTACTAGGACGCATCGCTGCGTTAGCTTTATCATCATCAGGTAAATAATAACCACCGATATCTGTGTCATTACCTTGAACAGAGTTAAACTCTTCAACGATTTTATCTTCATTATCTGTAAGAACTTTCGCTAGCTTAGTGAATTTCTGCTTGAGTTCAGCATTATCATTCTGCTCAGCCAAAGCTTGTGCCCAATACATGGTTAGATAGAAATGACTTCCACGATTATCCAACATACCAATTTTACGTTGTGGCGATTTGTTGTTATCTAGGAGTTTGTCGGTGGCAAGGTTTAATGCTTCACCTAAGGCTTTTGCTCCCGAATTATCTGCACTATCTGCAAGGTGTTCGAAAGACTCTGCAAGTGCTAAAAACTCACCTAAAGAATCCCAACGTAGGTAGTTTTCTTCTGTGAACTGTTGAACATGCTTTGGAGCAGATCCGCCAGCGCCTGTCTCAAACATTCCGCCGCCTTTCATCAAAGGCACAATAGAAAGCATCTTCGCACTGGTTCCTAATTCCAAAATAGGGAATAGGTCGGTGAGATAATCACGCAGTACATTACCTGTTACTGAGATGGTATCCATGCCGCGAATTAGGCGTTCCATTGTGAAACGAATCGCAACTACTGGACGCATAATACGAATATCTAAGCCTTCAGTGTCATGGTCTAATAGGTATTTTTCAACTTTATGAATTAACTGTATATCATGATCACGAGCACGATCTAACCAGAAAATTGCTGGCATTCCAGAGATTCTTGCGCGCTTAACTGCGAGCTTAACCCAGTCTTGAATAGGCTCATCTTTGGTTTGACACATTCTCCAAATATCGCCTTCTTCAACGTCATGTTGTTGAAGGACGTTATTATCGTCATCCAAAACACTCATAGTGCCATCAGCAACCATCTCAAAGGTTTTATCATGAGAACCATATTCTTCTGCTTTCTTCGCCATTAGACCGACGTTTGGAACAGTTCCCATCGTTACAGGATCAAACGCCCCGTGGGTTTTACAGAAGTTAACCACTTCTTGGTAAATTGTCGCGTAAGTGCTTTCTGGGATGACCGCTTTAGTATCCTTAAGTTTGCCGTCAGCTCCCCACATCTTTCCGGAACTACGAATCATCGCAGGCATTGAAGCATCTACGATTACATCACTTGGCACTTGTAGGTTTGAGATACCACGATCTGAATCAACCATCGCTACTTCTGGGCGATTTATATAACAAGCGCGAATATCCGCCTCGATTTCAGCTCGTTTTGATTGCTTAAGTTGTTGAATATTAGTGTAAACATTACCTAAGCCGTTATTTGGATTTACGCCTATCTCATCGAACACTTCTTGCCATTTCTCAAACAAACTATCGTAAAAAACTGTTACAGCATGACCAAATACAATCGGGTGAGATACTTTCATCATGGTCGCTTTTACGTGTAAAGAGAACAGTAGATTGGTCTCTTTACAGTCTTCAATTTGCTCTTTAAAGAACTTACGCAATGATTTTTTACTCATAAACATCGCGTCAATGATTTCGCCTTTTAACAAAGGTTTTGGTTCTTTCAATAAAGTCACATCGCCTGTCGCTTTATTGGTAAATTCAATATGATAATTGAGGGCTTTGTCTAGCGTCATCGAGGTTTCACTCGAATAAAAATCACCTTCGCGCATGTGTGCAACGTGAGTTCGTGATGCCTGGCTCCAAGCGCCCATTGAATGCGGGTGTTTACGTGCGTAGTTTTTAACTGCAAGAGGTGCGCGACGATCTGAATTACCTTCACGTAACACAGGGTTAACCGCACTTCCTAATACAACACCGAAACGTTTACGGAGTTCGTGTTCATCGTCTGTTTCAGGGTCATCAGGGAATTCAGGAATCGCATAGCCATTTTCTTGTAACTCAACGATAGCTTTTTTCAACTGAGGTATTGATGCACTTATATTCGGCAATTTGATGATATTGGTATCAGCTAATTGAGTGAGGTCGCGTAATTCTTCAAGCGTATTAACAACGCCTTGCTCTTCAGTTAACACTTCAGGGAAGTTTGCAATGATTCTGCCAGCCAATGAGATGTCTTTTAATTCAACATCAATATCTGCCTGAGCTGCAAAGGTTTGTATTATAGGGAGTAACGAGCGAGTCGCTAGTGCAGGGGCTTCGTCTGTTTTTGTGTATATAATCTTACTTTTTTTATCTGTCATGGGTTCCTATTTTTAAGTTCGCAACGAATGATTAGTTGTAGTTTTTGTTGGTGCATATTATAGATTGCTAACGGCGAATAACAAATTAATCTATCAATATACACTATTTAATTTAACCTAAGCTTATAGTTAGATTAGTTTTGCTGATTATTGAAACGCTTTGTCTCGATATCTTAAATCATAAAACGTATGGTTTTTTAAATAGGATCCGATAGTCTTGTACAATCATTACATGACGATATTTTTTGCAATTGAATAAGGCTTTTTACGTGACCAAAAATAAAACACTGTTAATTGTCTCAAATATTCCATCACCCAATACTCAGGCCTTGGCAGAGGCGGCTGTGCGTGGAGCTTCGCATGCTGACATCAGTAATATCGATGTTATATTTCATTCACCTTTCGATGCAACGCCTGAAGATGTTATGAATTGTAATGCCATCCTACTCGGCACGACTGAAAATTTCGGCTATATGAGTGGCGCGATGAAAGATTTCTTCGATCGCATTTATTATCCCTGTTTAGAGCATACCGAAGCTTTGCCTTACGCAATCTATATTCGAGCAGGTTTAGATGGCACCGGTACTGAGATTGCGATGCAGAAAATCATTACTGGATTGAAATGGAAACAAGCCCAAGATTTATTGCTTTGTCATGGTGAGTTTAAGGATGAATTTGCTGATCAGGTTGAAAAGTTAGGTATGTCGATGGCGGCGGGTTTAGAGCTGGGAATTTATTAGAACCAAAGCTAAGACAAGCACCAAAATACCACCTAACAAGGAAAAGAAAAGACACCCCCTACCTTTTTGATGGTTTTAATCGTTCCCCAATGCCTCCAAAAAAGTCTCCAAAATATAATCAGTCCGCATTCCTTTGCGCATAATCGCTGAGTAATGCGTAAAGAATTTTCTCTTATCAGTTTGTATCGCCTTTAAAGTCCCTTCATCTACCCAACGTTGGGCAAAGTGAGTCGGTAAAAAACCAATGTAACGTCCTGTTAATATTAAAAATATAATGCCTTCACGATCAGTAGAAGTAGCCGCAGGCTTTAGCGTTTTCTGCTGCTGTTTTATTTCAGTGGCTTGCGGGTAAACAGGCACAACCGCATCATATTCACTCAAGTCTATTTTCGTAATCTGTTGCTCTTTCAAATCGAATAGTGGGTGTTGCTGATTACAATATAAAAGCGATTCTTCTTTATATAACGGGATGTATTCTAATCCAGAAAGCGTACGTAAATCGGGAACCACACCTATTTGTAATTGACCATCCAACACAGCTGTTTCAATGTCTTTAGGCAACATCATTCGGATATTGATAATGATTTCTGGACCTTGGTCTTTTAAATCAGTTAAGGCTCTGGTCACGCGCATTCTGGGTATGCTGACCAAGTTGTCAGTTATACCAATATTCATTTCACCTTTTAATTCTCTGTTGATTGCGTTTACTTGTGATTTAAATGTCTCCAGACTGGCTAATAATTGCAGAGAGGCTTGGTAAACAATTTCGCCTTCTTCAGTAATCGAAAACCCACCTCGTCCACGATGACACAGACGCATATTTAATAAGCCTTCTAACTCGGTAATAGCAAGACTGATGGCGGGTCTACTGATATTGAGTTCGACTTCAGCGGCAGCAAAACCACCCGATTCAATTACTGCTTTGTAGATACGGATAAGGCGAATATGTGTATCGCCTATTTTGTGGGGTAACAGGTTTTTTATAGATTTTGAATTAGGCATATTTTGATTGTTGTACTTTAATTTATATTAGATAAGTAAATACTTAAGTTAAGTTTAATATGTTTGAATTTAATAACCTAATAAAAAGTACATAATAGACTTATATTTATAGTTATCCCTTATGTAGATTCGGCTTCGAACCGAGTAAATTTAATAGAATTGTGAGGTCATTATGTTAGACAAAGTTAAGCAAGCTGCCCAGTACAACATGCAGACTAAAAGTGAAGTCCTAGATAGTGTTAATCTAACGCAAGAACAACTAGACAGCCACTGGATGCCATACACGGCCAACCGAGAGTTCAAACAAAACCCTCGCATGATCGTATCTGCAGAAGGTAATTATTTTACTGACTCAGCTGGACGAAAAGTATTTGATAGCTTGTCAGGCTTATGGACAACGGGAGCAGGGCACAGCCGTCCTGAGATTACCGAAGCTGTTAGTAAGCAAATTTCTAATTTAGATTACTCTCCAGGCTTTCAATTTAGCCATCCTAAGTCTTTCGAGCTTGCGCATCGAATTACTGAATTTATGCCTGATGGTTTGAACCGAGTATTATTTTCGACCTCTGGATCAGAAGCGGTAGAAACTTCTCTAAAAGTTGCACGTGCCTATTGGCGTAAATGCGGACAACCAAACAAGACTCGCTTTATTGGTCGTTCGAAAGGCTATCACGGAGTCAACTGGGGCGGAATTAGTGTCGGTGGTATCGCTGCCAACAAAGCGATGTTTGGCCAAGCTTTAGAAGCTACTCATATGCCACACACCATGCTTCCTGAAAATAAATTTAGTAAAGGCATGCCGACTGAAGGAGCTCATCTCATCAAAGAATTAGAAGAGATGATTGGACTTTACGATGCATCAAACATTGCCGCAGTCATTGTTGAACCAATGGCAGGGTCAGGTGGAGTAATTCCGCCACCCGTAGGCTATCTTAATAAGCTGCGTGAAGTTTGTACTCAACATAATATTTTGCTTATATTTGATGAGGTTATTACTGCTTTTGGTCGCGTAGGCTCAAATACAGGTGCTGAAGAATTCGGTGTAACTCCAGACCTAATGTGCATCGCCAAGCAAATAACAAACGGCACAGTACCCATGGGAGCGTTGATTGCCAAACAAGAAATTTATGATACTTTTATGGCAGAAGGTGGTCCAGAGCATCAAGTCGAACTATTTCATGGAAGCACTTATTCAGCTCATCCTGTAGCATGTGCGGCTGGTTTAGCAGCGTTAAACATTCTTGAAGACGATCAATTAGTTGCTCGTTCAGCGGCTATGGCTCCATACCTTGAAAATAAGGTTCATGAGTTAAAAGGCACAAAATACGTCACTGATATCCGCAACTATGGTTTGGCTGCAGGTATTACTATTGAAAGCTCACCAGAGGGAGGTCCAGCGTTACGACCTTACCAAATAGCAATGAAGTGCTGGGAAAAAGGCTACTATGTTAGATTCGGCGGAGACGTTATTTCTTTAGGGCTACCCTTTACGGTAGAAAAAGAAGAAATTGATAATGTTGTGAATGCCATCGGTGAATCAATACGAGAGTTAGATTAGAACTTGATTAAACTTATATGAACACATGGATTTTATAACGTTCCTTTTTGGCTCTTTGTATTATTGTTAATAACAACGATCATGACCAAAGAGCAATAACTAAAAGTAACGTAAACAATTGAACAGAAAGGATTAAAAAATGACAACAATCGGCCATTTAATTAACGGCGAGACTCGTGAAGACAATGCACGTACTCAAGACGTCTATAACCCAGCAACGGGCGAAGTTAGCAAGCAAGTTTCACTAGCCTCAAAAGAGACGGTTGAAGATGCAATCGCAGCAGCAGCAGCAGCTTTCCCTGCATGGCGTTCAACACCAGTAGGAAAACGTACTGCTGTAATGTTTAAGTTCAAAGCGTTACTAGAAAAGCACTCAGATAAAATTATCGAACTGATTGGTGATGAGCATGGCAAAATTTGTCATGATGCAGCGGGTGAGTTAACACGTGGTATCGAAGTGATCGAATACGCCTGTGGCGCAGGTGAGTTTCTAAAAGGCGAGCACAGTAAAAATGTTGGCCCGAATATCGATATGTGGAGCGAATTTCAACCTTTAGGTGTTGTTGCTGGTATTACACCATTTAACTTTCCTGCAATGGTCCCGTTATGGATGTACCCAATGGCGATTGCTTGCGGTAACACATTCGTTTTAAAACCCTCTGAGCGTGACCCAAGTTCGACTCTATTCATTGCAGAACTATTCAAAGAAGCGGGATTACCTGATGGTGTAATGAACGTCGTCAATGGCGATAAAGTAGCGGTTGATACCTTATTGCATGATCCACGCGTAATGGCAGTTAGTTTTGTTGGTTCGACTAATATCGCAGAATACATTTACCACACTGCGACTCAAAACGGTAAACGCTGTCAGGCACTCGGTGGTGCTAAAAACCACGCAATAGTAATGCCTGATGCAGATATGGACAACGCAGTAAATCAGCTTCTAGGAGCCGCTTTCGGTTCATCTGGTGAACGTTGTATGGCGTTGTCAGTAGCTGTTGCAGTAGGCGATGCTGCGGCAGATACCTTAGTTGAAAAAATGACAGCAGCGATGCAGTCACTTAAAGTAGGTGAAGCGCGTGAGAAAAATAACGACTTCGGCCCAGTTATTACTAAAGAAAGCCAAAATAAAGTTGTAGGTTTCATTGATAGCGCAGAAAAAGACGGTGCTAAAGTTGTGGTTGATGGACGTAATCCAAAAGTAGATGGCTACGAAAATGGCTTCTTCGTTGGTGCGACATTAATCGACAATGTCACCACTGAAATGGATAGCTACGTAAACGAGATTTTTGGCCCAGTATTGCAAGTGGTCCGTGTAGATACAATGGATGAGGCGATGCAAATGATCAATGATCACGAATACGGCAACGGTACTTGTATCTTCACCCGTGACGGTGAAGCCGCGCGTTACTTCTCAGATAATATCCAAGTGGGTATGGTAGGCATCAATGTGCCATTACCAGTGCCAGTTTCGTATCACAGTTTCGGTGGTTGGAAACGTTCGTTGTTTGGTGATTTATATGCTTATGGGCCTGATTCGGTTCGTTTTTATACGCATCGTAAAACGATTACACAGCGTTGGCCGTCAAGTGGTGTTAGAGAAGGAGTTTCGTTCTCTTTCCCTAGTTAACTTCTCAGGCTTCCTTGGAGTCGAGAAGTTAGTAGAGCAATTTCCGTAGGAAATGCCGAGGTAAGTTGAAATAACGCTCAGAACTATCCAAAAACATATGCATACTAATAATCAAAACAGTTTCACCTTCCAGCCAATGCTGGAAGGTGAAACGATCTCCTTACGGCCACTGTGTGAGGATGATTTTGATGGGCTATATGCCTGTGCCTCTGATAAAAAAATATGGGAAGGCCATCCAAGCCCAGATAGATATAAACTTTCTGAATTTACTCCATACTTTAAGGCTTCAATTGCATCTCAAGCAAATGTAGTAATCATCGATAATCAAACGAATAAAATTATAGGTTTATCGCGTTATTACAAAGTAGATAAAACGCCTGATGATATTTCGATTGGCTTTACCTTTTTAGGTAGAGAATATTGGGGTGGAGTGACAAACCACGAACTCAAAACATTGATGGTTGATTACGCATTGCAATACTTTCTAGTAGTTTGGTTTCATGTGGGTGTGGATAATATTAGATCGCAGAAAGCCACTCTAAAAATTGGTGCGGAGTTTGTTGGTGAAGAATCCTTAATGATTGGCGTTAAAGCGGGGCAGTGGTTGTGTTATAAAATTAAAAGAGAGAATTGGTCCATATAGTAGATAAATAATTAAGAATAATTAGCAAGAGACCCAGCCGAGCTATAACAACATCATGTTAAACCACTGTGAAAACTAATGTAGAGTGTGTTGTGTTTAAAACCCACGAACTTTGCATATTAAGTTGTGGAGTTTCTCTTTTTTTCATTATAGTTTTCATCTTTGAGATCGTTTTAATATTATTGAGTAAGCAATGAAAGAACTCATCCAACTAGCTAGAACAACATTAAGCCAAAAAGCTTATTTACCTTTTTCTGTTTACTCCTCAGTTAAAGAGCAATACATACTGAATGTACCAATTGTGAAACCCTTACTGATTTTTGTTTTAGATGGAGAGAAAAATCTAGGCGAGAAATCAGAAATTGTGTGCCCATCGGGTAGTTTTATATTTCTCTCAAACAGTTCGACGATTGATATGCGAAATATTCCCTGCGGTCATGAGTATTTTGCAATATTGATAGAATTTGACTATGAAGACTTTAAACAGTTTGAAGGTGAACAATTAAAAGCACAACAATATTTGTTGGGTGAAACAAATGCGATATTAGAAAAGAGTCTGCATCAATTTATTGAATGGTCGTTGTTTGCTCCAGAAGAAATTTGGTCGATGCGAAAACAAGAATTACTTCAGGTCTTATCTCATCTTGGCTATGGGGTCTATTCTATGGCTAAAAAAGGGTCGAAGTTTAGTCATCGTCTTCATGACATGATTAGCGCTAATCTCACACAAGATTTAACGATTGATGTGTTCTGTTCACAACTGGGAATGAGTGAATCAACCTTACGTCGAAGGCTAAAAGCAGAAGGTTCCAGCTTACAAGAAATTAAAGATAAGACAAAACTAGGCCATGGTTTACATTTGATACAAACAACTAACGACCCCATTGGAATAATCGCAGACAAATGTGGTTATCATTCACAGTCCCGTTTTACTGATCGATTTAAACAATGCTTTGGAGTTACGCCAAGCGCACTAAGAAGAACAAGAATGCCCGATTAAGGCGAAACAATGACAGTTTTGAGGCTAATCTTTGCGAAGTGCCAAGGTTAAGATAATGTTTCTTTCAATAACGTTACTTAACTAGAGATCACTATGAAACATATAGCAAGAAGCCTATTTTTAGCATCATCTTTGTTTTTATCAGCAACAGCACTTGCAGATACTTTTACACTCAGCAGTACAGATATCACGCAAAGTGAGCACATGAATAAAGCTCAGGAATTTACAGGTTTTGGTTGTACAGGTGGAAATACCTCACCACAGCTTTCATGGAGCGGCGCACCTGAAAACACTGAAGCCTTTGCCGTATTTGCTTATGATCCAGATGCACCAACAGGTAGCGGCTGGTGGCATTGGCAAGTAGTAAACATCGCTAAAGATGTAAGTTCTTTATCAGCAGGTATTGAGACTTCAAACAACAAAACAGCACTCAAAGGAGCGCAACAAATCACTAATGATTACGGCGTTGCAGCTTTTGGAGGCGCATGTCCACCAGCAGGTCACGGCGTACATCGTTATCAATTCACTATTTATGCTTTATCTAAAAAACTAGAACTGCCTGCAGATGCGTCAGGAGCGTTGACAGGTTACATGGTTAAAGCAAACTCACTGGCATCAAGTACCATTGAAGCTTTGTATGAACGTAAATAATTGATAAGTGGATCAAGGGGTGTCATTTTGACCTATTTAATTAGATAAAAATGATATCCCCCACCTTTTTGGCACTTTCTTTTTACTGAGCTTGTCTAAGCAAGAACTGTATATCAGTAACTAGCTGTTAATGAGAATTATTTGTGATATAAATAAGTCACTTACGAGTTATTTTAACAATTAATAACTTGATCAATACATCGTTATTAACACCAAGAGAGAGTAAATTATTTTGCAAAGCGTAGAATTGGCAAGTCGTTGGTCTAGATTAGGAGCTTCCTTGATAGACGGAGTAATAGGAGGTGTACTGTCTTTACCATTACTGAGTTTTTTTGATGTATGGGAACAAATCGATGAGAATGGCAACTTACCTTTTTCCACAGCGATTACAATTACGTTAATTGGAATTATATTTTTCCTGCTAATAAATGGCTATTTACTGTCTAAGTATGGACAAACAGTAGGGAAAAAATTACTAGATATTAAGATAGTTGATTTGAATGGCGACATACCTGATTTTAATTCTTTGATTGCAAAACGTTATGTTCCAATTTGGGTCGTATCTCAAATTCCTGTAATAGGTGGATTTATTGCTATTATTGATGCGCTCTTTATCTTTAGAAAAGATAAAAGATGTGTTCATGATTTGATTGCAGGCACAAGGGTTGTTGAAAACACCAGTATCAATTTCAATGAAAAGTCTGATTCCAATCCATTTTAATTCGTATCAAAAGAGATCACCTACCTTTTACTGGTTTTCCGTTTTGTTGTTTAAAGTGACTAGAAGAACTTATGCAGAACTAAAGCAGAACTAATGGTTTTGAAAATGTCCCGCAGACATATTGAACCGAACAAAGTGAGATAATATCTTTCGT
>JBALXO010000099.1:0-13170 GCA_036960615.1 Cocleimonas sp.
CTCTTTGTAGTTTTTATTTTTGTTTTAAACCACTTTTTCCGATATACGGTGTAATGATTACACGATAGTGCTGAACACAGACTTAACTTTTTAACTCATTATATATTTTATTAATATGATTAAATGGGGTGACTGTATTAGTTAAAAAGACACTCCCTACCTTTTTAGCTGTTTCACCGCCTATTCTATTAAATCAGGTAGTTCCAAATGAGTTAACTAACTAATCAAATCTATGAAAGGTTCAAACATAAAAACCTTACTAATTAGAATATCAGTAAGACTTTATTCTAATTTTCAAAAATTAAAATCTACTTAGTGTTATCTAACTCAAACGCTTCATGCAAACTACGTACTGCTAGCTCTAGATATTTTTCATCTATTAACACAGCTACTTTTATTTCTGATGTTGAAATCATACGGATATTGATGTTTTCCTTTGCTAGCGCTTCAAACATCTTTGTCGCAACACCTGCATGAGAACGCATTCCGCCACCAACAATTGAAACCTTAGCAATATTAGTAAAGCCACCGACCTTATCTGCGTTAAATTTTTTGCCTACAGCAGATAGTATTTCTTTAGCTTGTTCGTAATCATCACGATTTACCGTAAAAGTAAAATCAGTCGAGCCATCTTCACCAATGTTTTGTACGATCATATCAATTTCAATATTTGCATCTGAAATAGGACCTAATATTTTAAATGCGACACCTGGTTGGTCTGGTACACCCATTATCGTTAAAAGCGCTTCATTTTTGTTGAACGCTACACCGCGTACCAATACTTCTTCCATAATGTCTTCCTCACGCGTTACTAGCGTACTTTTACCGTTGTCACCATCATCAAAGCTTGATAAAACTCTAATAGGCATATTGTATTTATGAGCAAATTCAACTGCTCTGATCTGTAAAACTTTTGACCCCTGACTCGCCATTTCTAACATTTCTTCTAGTGCGAGTTTCGGTATATGACTTGCTTCAGGCACCATTCTTGGATCAGTGGTATAAACACCATCTACATCAGTATAGATTTGACATTCCTCCGCTCCTAAAGCAACGGCTAACGCAACTGCAGTCGTATCTGAACCTCCACGACCTAAAGTCGTTATGTTGCCACCCTCATCTACTCCTTGAAAACCAGCTACTACGACGACCTTACCAGCACTTAAATCTTTTTTAATTTTAGTACCGTCAATATTATTTATTCGGGCTTTACTGAATGAATTATCCGTTTTAATCCCTGCTTGTGATCCAGTGTAAGAAATTACTGGGCAACCTTTTGCTTCAAGAGCAAGGCTCAACAAACCGATAGTTACTTGTTCACCCGTAGATAGCACCATGTCTTTCTCACGTGATGATCCTTTCGGGTTTAATGCATTAATCAATGTTACTAATTTGTTTGTCTCGCCAGACATCGCAGATACAACAACAACAATCGAGTCACCTCGCTCGCGATGGCGAATTACTCGTTTTGCTACTTCCTGAATTCGTTCGGCAGAACCCACTGAGGTTCCACCATATTTTTGTACTACGATTCTATTTATATTTTCTTGTGTCATTATTAAACTTGCCCTTCAACCCAACTGATAACAGATTCAAGTGCCGCTGGTAACGCATTTGCATTATTACCACCACCTTGCGCCATATCTGGTCTTCCACCACCTTTACCATCGATTTGTTCTGCAACATGCTTAAGCAAATCACCTGCTTTAATTTGTGCAGTCTCAGCTTTCGTAACACCTGCAACTAAACTCACTTTGCCATCAACTACGGTTGAAATGATCACTGCCGCTTTGCCTAATTTATTTTTTAACTGGTCTACTGTGTCACGAAGTGATTTAGGGTCAACGCCCTCTAGATTTGCAGCCAAAACTTTAATACCGGCAACATCAACTGCATTTGAAGCAATGTCAGAACCAGCTTGCGATGCTAATTTAGACTTCAGCTGCTCAAGTTCCTTTTCTAATGAGCGTGATCTTTCCAAAACTTGGCTGACTTTTTCTTCAACGCCAGCGCTTGAGCTTTTC
Organism: Cocleimonas sp.; assembly: GCA_036960615.1. Taxonomy (GTDB): domain Bacteria; phylum Pseudomonadota; class Gammaproteobacteria; order Thiotrichales; family Thiotrichaceae; genus Cocleimonas. The sequence goes on from JBALXO010000099.1 coordinate 2,025, forward strand.
ACTAATGAAGCGATATTGTCTAATTGTTGTGAGCGTTCTTCCACCCATTTCATTGCACCAGTTCCTGTCACAGCTTCAATACGACGAATTCCTGCTGCTACGCCACCTTCGCTAACTATTTTGAATATCCCAATATCACCAGCGCGTTTTACGTGTACTCCACCACATAATTCAGTTGAGTAGCCAATATTGACTACTCGAACCTCATCACCATATTTTTCACCAAAAAGTGCCATCGCACCTTTTTCGATTGCGACGTCCATGCTAGTCACTTCAGATTCTGCCTTAGCATTTAATCGAATTTCATCATTGACTATAACTTCGACCTGGCTAATCTGTTCTTTAGTCATACTATCTGCATGAGAAAAGTCAAAGCGCAAACGATCTGCAGTAACCAATGAGCCTTTTTGCTCAACTTGATCACCTAATACTAATCTCAATGCTTTATGCATTAAATGTGTTCCAGAATGGTTAAGAACAATAGCTTGGCGTCTAGCTTCGTCTACTTGAGCGCTAACTTCATCATTAGTTTTTAATGAACCACTAGACATAACGCCATGATGAATAAATACATCGCCTTGTTTTTGTGTATCGTGTACTTCAAAGATATTATTATCTTTGCTTAATATACCAATATCCCCAACTGGACCGCCTGACTCTGCATAAAACGGGGTACTTTTTAATACGACTTGTGCCTTCTGATCTTTATTTATCGAATCTACTTTTTTACCATCTAAAAAAAGTGAATCGATCTCAACCTGATCATTGGTTTTATCATAACCACTGAAAGTAGTTGCGCCGCTCACGTCTAACTTATCGTTATAATCTGTACCGAATTTTCCTGCAGCTCTCGCTCTATCTCGTTGCTTATTCATTGCCGATTCAAAACCAACTTCATCAACTTTAAGCTCTCTTTCTCTAGCAATATCGGCTGTTAAGTCAACAGGAAATCCATAGGTATCATAGAGCTTAAATACGACATCACCAGGAATCGTATCACCCGATAAGTCCTGCATTACTGTTGATAGTATTTTCATACCTTGATCTAAGGTTTCGGCAAAACGTTTTTCTTCTTTAAGTAACGTTTCTTCTATTTTTGACTCTAATTTTACTAATTCTGGATATGCTTCACCCATTTCTTTAGCCAATGGCTTTACTAATTTATAGAAGAAAGCGTCCTCTAGCCCTAACTTATGACCATGTCTTGCCGCTCGACGAATAATCCTGCGAAGCACATACCCTCTTCCTTCATTTGAAGGAACAACACCATCGGTTATCAAAAAAGAACACGACCTTATGTGATCAGCAATAACTTTTAATGAAGCATTATTTTTATCTTCTGTTTTTGATAGATCAGCAATAAAACCAATTAGGTTTTGGAATAGATCTATATCGTAATTACTGTGACCATTTTGTAATATAGCCGCGAGACGCTCTAAACCCATACCTGTATCAACAGAAGGTTTTGGTAATTTATTCATAGTGCCATCAGTATCACGATTGAACTGCATGAATACTAGATTCCAGATCTCAATAAATCTGTCGCCATCTTCTTCTGGCGTCCCTGGAGGCCCACCCCAAATATGTTCGCCATGATCATAAAATATTTCACTACATGGCCCACAAGGTCCGGTGTCACCCATTGCCCAGAAATTATCGCTATCGTATTTTTTACCCGGCTTATCACCGATACGACTAATTCGATCTGCTGGAAAACCTATTTTATCTATCCAAATATTAGCAGCGTCATCATCGTCTTCGTAAACAGTGACCCATAATTTTTCTTTAGGTAGCTTTAATACTTCAGTTAAGTATTCCCAAGCAAATTCAATCGCATTTTCTTTAAAATAGTCACCAAAACTGAAATTTCCCATCATCTCGAAGAATGTATGATGACGTGCTGTATAACCTACGTTTTCAAGATCGTTATGTTTTCCACCTGCTCTCACACATCGTTGAGAAGTTGTTGCTCTCGAATACTTCCTTACGTCTTCACCAAGAAATACATCCTTAAATTGCACCATACCTGCATTGGTGAATAGTAATGTTTTATCGTTACCTGGTATTAACGAACTGGATGATACGATTTGATGTCCTTTTTGCTCAAAGAATCCTAAAAAACTCTGTCGAATTTCCGCAGTGCTCATTAATTTATTTGTATTTGAAGACATGTGTAGCTCAATATGCGATAAAAACGCTATTGTCTATGTATGGCGGGGGATATTCAAGATAGCTATGCAATTTATTATTGTTAATATTAGTTTTACTAGAAATACATCGTATCTATTGAAGTTCTAATTTTTGTGATTTGGTATTTAAACCATTTTATTCAACGATGCTGTGTATTATTTCACAGCTAAAACCCCGAGTTGATAAAAAACGCATACGCTTACATTTTTCTTTAAAGTCTGTAGATTTTGTTTTACCAAACTTCTTTTCCAGCTGTTCTACAGCCTTATCAAACCAGTTTATTTCAGAGTTTTCTAGCGTTTTACTGATTAAATCTTTATTAATTCCTCGAATGTATAGTTCACTTGTAATTTTTATCGAACCTTGACCACGAGAAGTACGGTACCTGACGAAACTCTCTGCAAAACGTTGTTCGTTCAAATAGTCTTTTTCTTCTAGCTCATCAAGTAATTTATTTACATCAACGCCTTCAACATATTCTTTTTTTTGTAGTTTGTTATATAACTCTTTTCGTGAGTGCTCGCGCATAGCAAGTGAATAGATAGCTGAGTTTTTACATCGTGTGTAGTTATCTCTTTTAGTAAACCCTAATTTACTCACGATAATAGTCCTCGTAGCTTGATACGCTTGTTCTTGCTTCTCTGAATGAAAGCATTGCTGATTATTTTTTATTATAGTTAAAACAGTTTAGGTTGAATTCTTAAAAAGTGCCAAAAAGGTAGGGGGTGTCTTTTCAAATGAATGGGGATACGACCCCACCTTTTGGCAAAGGGGAACTGCTTACTCAATAGGAATTTTAATCAAGCCGTATATATATATACGGCTTGATTATTATTGCTTCAATATACTTTTTATAATGCTAATCGATCTCTGCTTCTTCTACATCATCCGATGATGCCTCAGCTTCAGCAGCTGCTATTGCTTCTTTAGAAGGAAGTAGTTTTTCACGAATTAGCTTTTCGATCTCAATCGCTATCTCTGGATGTTCTTTTAGATAAACACCTGAGTTTTCCTTACCTTGTCCGATCTTTTCGCTGTTATAGCTATACCACGCACCAGCTTTATTAACGATACCCTCTTGTACACCTAGGTCTAATAATTCACCAACATGTGATACACCCTCACCGTATTTAATCTCAAACTCTGCTTGTTTGAATGGAGGTGCCATTTTATTTTTAACGACTTTCACACGAGTACTGTTACCAATGATCTCATCGCCTTTTTTAACCGCGCCAATACGACGGATATCTAAACGAACTGATGCATAAAATTTAAGTGCATTACCACCTGTAGTGGTTTCAGGACTACCAAACATTACTCCAATCTTCATTCTGATTTGGTTAATAAAGATGACCATAGTGTTTGAACGTTTGATATTTGCAGTTAGTTTACGCAGTGCTTGTGACATCAAACGAGCTTGTAAGCCCATGTGTGAATCGCCCATGTCGCCTTCGATTTCTGCTTTTGGCGTTAATGCTGCAACTGAGTCAATTACTACCATATCAACACCACCAGAGCGTACTAACATGTCGGTAACTTCCAGTGCTTGTTCGCCAGTGTCTGGCTGAGAAACTAATAAGTCATCAATATTAACACCTAGCTTTTTTGCGTAACCAGGATCTAGTGCATGCTCAGCATCAATAAATGCTGCAGTACCACCTAGTTTTTGACATTCTGCAATTGCATGTAATGTCATGGTCGTTTTACCAGATGATTCAGGGCCATATATTTCGATCACACGGCCTTTTGGTAAACCGCCTATACCAAGTGCTACATCTAAGGTAATTGAACCTGTTGAAATAACATCAATGTTCCGTGCGGCGGCGGAATCGCCCATACGCATCACAGTGCCTTTACCGAATTGTCTTTCTATTTGACCTAATGCTGCTGCTAGTGCTTGCTTTCTTTTCTCATCCATTTTTCTATTTTCCCGTAATACTTTTTATTTAATTTTTACTCAGTACAATTTTTAACACTGAGTTATTTCGTTGTTTGTTCTATAATAAACAAAAAAGCGAACATAAAGCAAACATTATTTTATTTAAGTAATTTATCTATCTCTTGTAAGGCGAAATCTACCGCTAAAGTTCGTACTTTATCTCTGTCACCATTAAATATTTCTGTGACTGCATACGCTTCATTACCTCGTTGCATCATGCCAAAACAAACCATTCCAACTGGCTTTTCTTCAGAACCACCATCAGGCCCCGCAACACCACTAATTGCTACTGAAATATCTGCTTTTGAATGCATTAAAGCACCATTTGCCATTTCTTTAACGACTTCTTCACTAACCGCCCCAAAGCCTTCTATCGTATTTTTTTGTACTCCTAACATATCTTGTTTAGAATCATTGCTATAGGTAACAAAACCTCGATCAAAAATAGCGGAACTTCCAGATAAATCAGTCATTTTCTTAGCAAGCCAACCACCAGTACATGACTCAGCTGATACTAAAAATAATTTCCTGTTATGAAGTTTTTTTGAAACTTTTTCCAAGATATCTGTCATAGGTTTAATCTTTCAGTCAAAACGGAGCAGTTCTACAAATATTCTAATTAAAACTGTATTCCTGAAAATCTAGCTTCAAAAAATGAGTCCTAACTACAAATTATAATCATTAGAGGATAGTAGCATGAGCAAAAAAATCAGAGTAACGATTCTCTCAATCAGCTTATTGACATTAACTGCCTGCGGAGGTGGTGGTGGAAGCGATAATACTGGCACTTCAAACCCTGTTATTCCTACAACGCCTGTAATAAACCCAGTAATAGCAACTCCCTCTAACAATGACACGAAAGTAAACAGCCAAAGTGATGCCGCTAAGTTTTTAAATCGTGCGACATTCGGTTCCACCCAAGACAGTATCGATCAACTACTCAGCAGATCTACTTATCAGAATTGGATTAATGATCAGTTCAATACCGCAATTACATATCACTTACCCCAAGTTCAAAGCTTAGGGGCAAAAATGTGTGCAAATATTAATGATGATGGAACGAACAGAGTCGATTCATGGGAATACAGATTCCCACGACATCACGTTTGGTGGGAAGCTGCCACTAAAGCCAACGATCAATTAAGACAACGTGTGGCTTTAGCTTTAAGTGAAATATTAGTTGTTTCAGATTCAGATGGCCTTGGTTTGAGCGAATACCACCTTGCCGTGACCAGTTATTACGACGTATTGATTAAACACGCATTCGGAAATTACCGAGACTTATTAGAAGACGTAGCACTACATCCAGCAATGGGTGATTTTTTAAGTATGAGTCGCAATCAAAAAGAGAATGTAGATGGAACCATACGTCCTGATGAAAACTTTGCTCGTGAAAATCTACAATTATTTACCATTGGTGTACATGAACTCAATTTAGATGGCACAAAAAAGCGAGATGGAAGTAATAACTTTATTCCGACTTATAATCAAAAAATGATTGAAGAATTCGCCAAAGTTTTTACAGGCTGGAGTTACGCCGATAAGGAATGGCGTCAGTGGGCAGGCCAAGCTAATCGTTTAGTTCCTCTAAAAGCGTTTGAGGAATACCACGATAACTCCGCTAAAACTTTATTAAATGGTGAAGTAAGCCCGAGCGGACAAAGCGCACAGCAAGATCTAGATTTTGCTTTAGATAATATTTTCAACCATCCAAATATCGCACCATACATCAGCCAGCAACTCATCCAGCGCTTAGTAACAAGTAATCCAACTCCAGCATATGTAGCAAGAGTCGCTGAAAAATTTAATGATAATGGCAGTGGCATCAAAGGCGATATGAAAACTGTAGTCAGCGCGATTTTATTAGATGAAGAGGCGTTAGCTGAGACAAAGCCCGATAGCTTCGGCAAATTACGCGAGCCAATGCTGCGCATGAGTCATTTATGGCGCGTCTTCAAAATGCAGCCATCATTACGTACGGGTCACTATTGGGATTCCGACAATGGATGTGGGCAAGGTAACTATCCTTCGTATAATTTCTATCAAGCTGTCGCTCAGTTTAATAACAGCCTAGGTCAAGGACCTCTACAAGCTCGTTCTGTTTTCAACTTTTTTAGACCTGACTTTTCTCCTACTGGTTTACTAAATGACAATGGCTTATATGCGCCTGAATTTCAGATCATCAATGAAAACACCATGGTCAGTTCGACGAATTTATATCATTTGTTAGTAGAACGATTCGCTACCGATGAAACTTACACGCCAGCGCTTGAAGAATACTCAAAATTTGATATGAGAGATGTTACAGATATGGCGAGTGATACAGACACTCTCCTCGATTATCTCGACTTAGTATTACTCAATAAAGAAATGAGTAGCTCACTCAGAACCATTTTAGCCGAACATTTAGACACTCCCGATGTTTTCGGTGATGCACGTGAAGGGCAATTTCAAAAAGCTCGAGAAGCCATCATGCTGATTATTGGTTCTCCTGAATACCTAATCCAAAAATAAGAAAATAACCGAGGTAATTAAAATGAATAAAATACAATCACAAACTCGTCGTCATTTTCTAAAAAAATTGGCTTTAGGCGTTGGCTCAGCTTCACTTTTAGCCACTCAGTCAAAATTACAGTTGATGCAATCTGCGATGGCGATGAGCACTGATTATAGTGGCTTTGCCGATCATAAATCATTGGTCTGCATCTTCTTATTTGGCGGTAACGACTCATATAATATGTTGGTCCCTTATGAACAAGCGGCCTACAATCAATACAACGCCGTGCGTTCAAATTTAGCTATTAGCCGTGATTCATTATTAGCTTTAAAAGGCGATCAATATGCATTACACCCATCAATGCCTGATATGCAAGCACTCTATAATACTGACAATCTTGCGGTTATGGGAAATGTGGGCCCTTTAATTCAACCAACCACACGCGCAGAATTTCAAAACGAAAGCGCTCTACTTCCTGCAGATTTGTTCTCTCATAACCATCAACAAGAATTTTGGGAAACAGGAACCACTGCCACAGGGAGCACTCGCCAACCCGGCTGGGGCGGCAGAATGATGGATATGCTGATAACAGCCAATGCCGACCAAAACAGCCCTGCTTTATTTAGCCTCTCGGGTAATAGCGTTTGGCAAAGGGGCAATATGCCATTGGATTTTGTACTTAACCCATATTCAGGCGTTGAACAAATAAAAGCATTTGAAGATCAAAACTGGCCCCGCTATAAGAGAAGTCGTATTGCTGCATGGCAAAAAATACTGCAACAAAGCTCACCTTCTTTACTAAACCAACAATTGAGTAATACCTATATCCGAACGGATGAACGCATTGGCAATCTAGTGGAGCAATATGCTTTAGCACCAGAAATAACCACCGTTTTCCCTGAAGAAGGTAGCTTTAGTAAACAGTTGTCGACCGTTGCTAAAATGATTTCAATACGCGAAAACCTTGGCATGAAACGCCAAATATTTTTTGTAGGTATCGGTGGTTGGGATACGCACGGAAATCAACTTACGGATCATGCCGAAAGGCTTGCGACACTCAATGGTGGCTTAAGTAGTTTCTATAAAGCCACTGAAGAACTGGGCGTTGAAGATAGTGTAACAACCTTCACTGCCAGCGAATTTGGACGCACCTTAAGTATTAATGGTGACGGTACCGATCATGCTTGGGCTGGACATCATTTAGTTATGGGCGGCGCTGTAAACGGCGGACAGATTCATGGCGAGATGCCAGAGTTAGTTTTAGATGGTCCTGATGATGCTCAAGACACAGGACGATTAATTCCTAAATATGGTATCGATCAATATGGCGCAACCCTAGGTAAGTGGATGGGAATGACGGATAGTGATTTGTTGGAGATATTCCCTAATCTCAGTAACTTTAATTCAACTGATTTAGGCTTTATGTCTTGAACAATAGGCTAAAAGTAGGGAGGTGTCCTTTTTATCTATTGATAATAGACTTAAAATGACACCCCCCTACTTTTTACCTCTTTTACTAGAAATAACATAACAATAGCTATGTGCGCCAAAGGCTAATAAAATCAAACCTCTGTTACGATTGATGATTGTTATTTATGTCTGTTACCGTTTCCATCACGCAAATAAATCCTATTGTTGGTAGCTTTAAACAAAACCTACAAATGGTTGCTGATGCTATTGTCAATGTAAAAAGCGATCATGCTGATGCCATTGTTTTCCCTGAATTAGCTTTAACGGGTTATCCGCCAGAAGATCTTTTATTCAGACCCATCTTTATTCAAAAGGTAGAAGATACGTTACAACAGATTGCAAAACTGTCTGTAGGGATCGCAACAATCATCGGTGCGCCAGTTATTCGAGGCGACAAGCTTTACAATATGGCTTGTATACGCATTACCAAACGTGCCTTTGATAAAGACCGTCGTTATCCAATTACTTCGCATTATCGCTGGAATCTGACTTAGTCAGTTCAATCATTAAATCCACTATGCAATTTAATCCCAACGATCGTCACATCCTTGTAATTACAGGTGAACACGACGAATCATTTCGATATGCAAAAAAAATAACAAGAGAACTTGATTCAGTCGAAGTCGCAAATCGACAAAAAGCCCATGGGTTCTTAGGTCAAGAACTTGATGCCGTCATTTTTGACATGTATGAAGCATTTGATCCAAACGCTTTTGGTGCAATAACAGGCACGATTCGTGGTGGTGGTTTTTTAATTCTATTGAGACCAATTGAGCTTCCATCAGCCAGTTTGTTTTTAAAACGCTTCAATCAAATTCTTGAAAGCACATCCGATGTGTATTTTTTACAAGCAAGTAATCAAACAGAGCTCTTACTTCCTAGTTCACCTCGCAACAATTTCGCACAGGTTTTCGCTACAGCTGATCAAGAAAATGCCGTCGCAGCAATTATTAAAGTAGTGACAGGTCATAGACGCAGACCCTTAGTAATTACTTCTGATCGTGGCAGAGGGAAATCTGCGTCACTTGGCATTGCTGCAGTCGAACTAGCGAAACAAGGGATCAAAAACATCATTATCTGCGCGCCTAGCAAACAGGCAGCGGAGATAGTTTTCAAGCATGCTGACATTGGCTATGAGGGAGTTGAAGATAAAAAAAAATGCAATCTCACTTTCTATTCACCAGATGAGTTACAACAAAAAAAGCCCAAAGCAGACTTAGTCTTAATCGACGAAGCCGCTGCCATTCCAATGCCATTGCTTACAAGCTTTCTCAAACATTATTCACGTATTGTATTTGCCAGCACTCAACATGGATATGAAGGTTGTGGACGCGGCTTTGCCATTAACTTTCGAAAAGTACTAGATAGTGAAACACCACAATGGAAAAATTGTGAACTGAAAGTGCCGGTTCGTTGGCAAAAAAATGATAGCTTAGAGCAATTCACTTTTGATGCTTTATTACTGAATGCAGAAGCCGCAGACGAATCATTTGTTGAAAATATCACATTAGATGATTGTCATTTCAGTCAAATCGACAAACAAGAATTACTAAAAAATAATGACAAACTAAAGCAACTATTTGGTTTACTTGTTAGCTCCCATTATCAAACCAAACCTTCTGATTTAATGCAGTTGCTCGATGACGATAGTGTGAGTGTTTTTTGCTTAGAAGCAAATCAAACAATTGTTGCTGTGGCTTTGTTAATTGCAGAAGGTAAAATTGAGCCAGAACTATCTGCTGATATTTTTGCGGGCAAACGTCGCTTACAAGGCCACCTCGTCGCACAAGCACTTTCCAGTAATATTGGCATCAAATCAGCACCACAATTATCAGGTGAACGAATAAGCCGTATTGCAGTTCATCCTAGTTTACAGGGCAAAGGCTTAGGCAGTTATTTAATTCAACAACTCATCGATAAATCAACAACAGATTATCTGAGCACTTGTTACGGCGCGACTGAACCTTTATTAAAGTTTTGGCAAAAAGTAGGCTTTAGCACTGCCCATATAGGCATTAAACGTGATGCTAGTAGTGGTGCGCACTCAGTAACTATGCTTTATGCAAACAATAAAAGTGGGACTAAACTAAGTGAACAAGCTCAGGTAAACTTTTCTCGAAATTTTCTCCTATTACTCTCTGACTCTTTAAATGATCTTGAAAGTGAAATTGTCATTTTGTTATTACCTCAGTTTTCGAATACAAATATCAACGATGATGATGAAAAAGTACTTCACTCTTTTGCCTATGCATCTCGTGGCTATGAAAATAGCTTATATTTAATTTGGGAACTGGTCCGTGTAGAACTCGTTGATAACCAGGAATTAAATGATTTAGAAAAGAAAGTTCTGATTATTAAAGTCCTGCAAAAACAATCATGGAAAATACTGCTTAAAAAAATTGAAACTGAAGTTTCGGGTAAGAAAGAAGCTTTGAAGTTAATTCGACAAGCTGTGTCAAAGCTACTCTAATTGATTCGACGTTTTACTGCTTCACAATTAATTAAGGGTGCATTAACATCCAAACAAAATAATAAAACATAACTCCAAGAATAATAATCTAAAAATTACTTTTTACATTACGGGCTAATAATGAAAAAGATACTAATACAGGCAACTCTGATGTTGTGCTTAGGGGCAAGTGCATACGCATTAACAGATGACTTCTACGCCAGCGGCGATGATCTGAAATTCATGTTTGAAACCAATAGTGACTATGCACTAGAAGAGATAGAAAACGAGCTTAGAAAATTTGTTCTTTATCGAGAATTAGAAGTTCTGTTATTTGATTTAAATGATGAGTATCCTGGGATTAGTCAATAAAAAGACACCCCCCACCTTTTTATGGGTTTTATATCATAACTAACATGCTAAACCCACTCTTCGGGTCGTCGTCACTGCATTCCAACGTTATCTTCGCTAGGGCTCGGTTGCCTATTCCTAATTCATTAAGATCAAAGAATAGAACTCAACTTGTCCAACAACACATCCATCTCTGTATCTGTACCAATAGTAATTCTCAAATACTCACTAATCCGTGGTTTATTGAAAT